>DASSUA010000405.1:0-7319 GCA_035707525.1 Pseudonocardiaceae bacterium | reverse complement strand
GGCGCCGTACCGAAACGTGCAACTCGCGTACCGAAACGGACGACACGCGTACCGAAACGGACGACACGCCGAGAAGGGGGTTAGGTGTCGTAGTTGATGGTCAGGGTTTCGGTTAGGGGGAGGGCTTGGCAGGTCAGGGCGAAGCCGGCGTCGAGTTCGGCCTGCTCTAGGGCGAAGTTGCGGCGCATGTGGACCTCGCCGCTGACGACGCGGGCGCGGCAGGTGCCGCAGACGCCGCCCTTGCAGGCGAAGGGCAGGTCGCCGCGGACGCGTTGGGCGGCGTCCAGGATCGGCATGGATCGGGGCAGGTCGAGGGTGGTGGCTCTGCCATCGAGGATGAGCGTCACCGCGCTGGTGGCGCCGTCACCGGCGAACGTGGGCTCGGCGCGCACGAGTTCGGGGGGCGGCTCGTCGACGTAGAACAGCTCGGTGTGCACCCGGTCGGGCGACACGCCGCGGGCGGTCAGCACGGAGCGTGCGTCCTGGACCATCCCGAACGGGCCGCACAGCCACCAGTGGTCGATGCTGGTCCACGGCACCACCGTGTCGAGAAGCGACGAGAGGCGCGCGGCGTCGAGCCGGCCGGAGAACAGCTCGATCTCGCGGGGCTCCCGGGACAGCACGTGCAGCAGCTGCAGCCGCGCCGGATAGGCGTCCTTCAGCTCGGCGAGCTCGTCGGCGAACATGACGGTGTCGGTGCGCCGGTTGCCGTACAGCAGCGTGACGCGCGAGGACGCGGCCAGCAGCGACGACACGATCGACAGCACCGGGGTGATCCCGGAGCCCGCGGCGATCAGGCAGTGGTGCGCCGGCACCTCCAACGAGGGGGTGAACGAGCCCTGCGGTGGCAGCACCTCCACCTCGTCGCCCGGCCGCACCTGGGACGTCAACCACGCCGAGAACAGGCCGCCGGGGACCAGCCGGACCCCGATCCGCAGGCCCGCGCCGGCCGGTGCGCAGATCGAGTACGAGCGCCGCTCCTCGACCTGCCCGACGAACCGCCGCAGCGTCAGGTACTGCCCGGGCCGGAACGCGAACGCGGCAGAAAGCGACGCAGGCACGTCGAACGAAACCGCGCACGCGTCGGCACAGAGCCGCTCGACCCGGGAAACGGTGAGCCGGTGGAAGACCGCCCGGCGGGAAGCCACCGCCGCTGCCGGTGCGCTCAACTCAGTGCTCCTTGAAGTGTTCGAAGGGCTCGCCGCACGACGTGCAGCGGCGCAGCGACTTGCACGGCGTCGAGCCGAACCGGGACAGCTCGACGGATTCGGAACCGCACCGCGGGCAGGCCGCCGAAGGAGGGCTAGGCGACAGCACGAGCGGAACCGGACCCCGCGGACCAACCCGACCGGGCGGGGAGATTCCGGCCGAGGCGAGCTTGCGGCGGCCCTCGTCGGTGATCCAGTCGGTTGTCCAGGCCGGCGCGAGCGCTACCTGAACCCGAACGTCGGCATGGCCCGCCGCCGCGAGCCGCGACACCAGGTCGGCACGCATGACCTCGAGCGCGGGACAGCCCGAGTACGTGGGCGTGATCGTGACGGTCACCGCGCCGGAGTCCGCATCGACCGACACCGAACGCAGCACGCCGAGGTCGGCGAGGGTCAGCGGCGGCAGCTCGGGATCGGGCACCGAGGAGGCGACCGCCCGCACCCGCTCGACGCTGTTCACCAGCTCGCCCCCGGGTGCGCCCTGGCCACCGACTGCAGCTCCGCGAGCAGGTAGCCCATGGCCTCGGTGTGCACGCCGTCGCGACCGGCGCGGCCGCCGACCCGGGCCAGCCCGGGCAGATCGGGCCGGCGCAGGGTGGCGACCGGGAGCACCGTGTCCAGAACCTCGAACACCGGCGACCGAAGCGAGGCCGGATCGACCGCCACCCCGGCCGCGGCCAGCCGCGACTCCACCTCGTGCGGCACGAACAGCTCGTCGACGTAGGGCCACACCGCGTCCAGGCCCGCCTGCATCCGCGCGCGCGACTCATCGGTGCCGTCGCCGAGCCGGACCGTCCAGTGGACGGCGTGGTCGCGGTGGTAGGCCAGCTCCTTGACGCCCTTGGCGGCGACCGCGGACAGGACCGGATCGCGCGAGGCTTCCAGCTGTGAGAACAGGGCGAGCCGCCAGGTGGAGAACACCAGCAGGCGGGCGATCGCGAAACCGAAGTCGCCGATGCCGGCCGCGCCGGGCGAACCGTCCGGCGCCTCGCACAGCGCGACGTTGCGGAACTCGTGCTCGTCCCGGAAGAACGCCAACGAGTCCTCGTCGCGCCCGAGCACGTCCCCGGCCCTGGTCAGCAGCAGCCGCGCCTGGCCGAGCAGGTCGAGCGCGATGTTGGCGAGCGCGACGTCCTCCTCCAGCTCCGGCGCCCGCGCGCACCACGCGGACAGCCGCTGCGCCAGGATCAGCCCGTCGTCGCCGAGCATCAGGCAGTACTGCGCCAGATCGAGAGGGTCGACGCCGGCCGGCAGCGCCCGGTCCACGGCCGACATCGGGTCGGCGAAGCCGGTCCCGTAGGCCCACCGGGACTCGTCCTCGTGGTCCTGGGCGAGCGACTCGTACGCGTTGTCGAAGCTCATAGGTGAGGCACGTCCTCACTGATCGCGTAGAACGTCGGGTGCCGGTAGACCTTGTCGGCCGCCGGGGCGAAGAACGGGTCCTTCTCGTCCGGCGACGACGCCGTGATCGCCTCCGACGCCACGACCCAGATGCTGACGCCCTCGTTGCGCCTGGTGTAGAGGTCGCGCGCGTTGCGAACCGCCATCTCGGCGTCGGGGGCGTGCAACGAGCCGACGTGCACATGGTTGAGCCCGCGCTTGCCCCGGACGAACACCTCCCACAGCGGCCAGTTCCCGCTCATGCGACACCCCGCCGGGTGGCCTGCTTGGCCGCGTACGCCGTGGCCGCCTCGCGCACCCAGGCGCCGTGCTCGTGGGCGGCGCGCCGGTGCTCGAGGCGCTGCCGGTTGCACGGCCCGCGGCCGGAGACCACGCTCCAGAACTCGTCCCAGTCCGGCGCGCCGAAGTCGTAATGCCCGCGTCCGGCGTTCCAGCGCAGCTCCGGATCCGGAAGCGTCACGCCCAGTGCCTGCGCCTGCGGGACCGTCATGTCGACGAACCGCTGCCGCAGCTCGTCGTTGGTGTGCCGCTTGATCCGCCAGAGCATCGACTGCTCGGTGTTGGTCGACGACTCGTCGGGCGGGCCGAACATCATCAGCGACGGCCACCACCAGCGGTCGGTCGCGTCCTGCACCATCTGCCGCTGCGCCTGCGTGCCCCGCATCATGGTCATCAGCAGCTCGAAACCCTGCCGCTGGTGAAACGACTCCTCCTTGCAGATGCGGATCATGGCGCGGGCGTACGGGCCGTACGAGCTGCGGCACAGCGGCACCTGGTTGCAGATCGCGGCCCCGTCGACCAGCCAGCCGATCACGCCGACGTCGGCGAAGGTCAGCGCCGGGTAGTTGAAGATCGATGAGTACTTCTGCTTGCCGCCGATGAGCTTGTCGGTCAGCTCGGAGCGGTCGACGCCGAGCGTCTCGGTGGCGGCGTACAGGTACAGCCCGTGCCCCGCCTCGTCCTGGACCTTGGCGAGCAGGATCGCCTTGCGGCGCAGCGACGGCGCCCGGCTGATCCAGTTGCCCTCCGGCTGCATTCCGATGATCTCGGAATGGGCGTGCTGGGCGACCTGGCGGATGAGCGTGCGGCGGTATCCGTCGGGCATCCAGTCCCGCGGCTCGATCCGCGAGTCGCTCTCGATGATGCTGGTGAAATGCGCCTCGTGCGCCGCCTCTTCCATACCGACGATGTTACGGTTCGGCGCCCGTTTTCTGCTCGAGTGTCACAAGCGAGCGCCGTCGCAGCCACAGCGCGGGCGGGGTGAGCGCCAGCCAGATGATCGCCACGGTGATGGCCGTCGGCAGCACGCCGAGCTCGAAGCCCCGGTCGGCGACCCGCACCAGGTCCGGGTTCGCCACGTCGTACTCGACCCTGATCCACTGACCCTGCTCGAGGCCGCGCGGGTACAGCACGCCGCGCTGGGGGCTGCGGACGACGCCGTCCGGCGTGGCGAACCGGATGATCGTGCGGCCGAACGTGGAGGACAGCACCTCGGCGGTCGCGCGGCCGGTCCTGGCGTCGATCGCGGCGTCATCGCGCCACGCCCCCAGCAGTGCCATCACGCTGGCGAAGGTCAGCACGGCGGCGCCAGCCAGCACCGCGGCGCCGAGCCGGCGTCGCCAGCAGATCCGGATCACCCGTACCGGTGCCCGCACTGTTTGCTGCACCACCTCGGGGAGCCTACGACCGGTGGCAGCCCATACGCTCAAGGGGTGGCCGCCTCCCCGATCACCGTTGCTACTGAACGGGTTCAGGTGCGCACCCGGCGTATCGAGTCCGGCACCGAGCTGATCACCAGACTGCCCCGATCCGACGGCGTGCTGTGCTGGGTGCGCGGCGGTGAGGGCCTGGTCGGGTGGGGCGAGCTGGCCAGGTTCGAGGCGTCGGGCCCGCGGCGGTTCAACCAGCTCGACTCGTTCTGGCGCTCGTTCGTGCGCCGGATGGACGTGCGCGACGAGGTGGGGTTGTACGGCAGCGGCCCGGTGGCGTTCACCAGCGTCGCGTTCGCCGACCGGCCCGGCCATTCGGTGCTGGTCGTGCCGAGGGTCATCGTCGGCAGGCGCGAGGGCGTCACCTGGGTCACCGAACTGGCCGCCGGCGGGGCGCCGGCGGACCGGCCGGTTCGGGAGCCGGTGCGCCAGCCCGGGCGGCTGCGCTACTGCGACGGGCAGCTTCCGGTCACGTCGTGGCGCGACTCGGTGGCCACGGCGGTCGACCGGCTGCGGTCCGGCGAGCTGGCCAAGGTCGTACTGGCCCACGACCTGCTCGCGCGGGCGCAGCGTCCGCTGGACCCGAGGTTCGTGCTGCGCGGGCTCGCCGCCCGCTACCCGAACTGCTGGGCGTTCGCCGTCGACGGCCTCGTCGGCGCCACACCGGAGCTGCTGGTCAGCCGCAACGGCGACGGCGTGAGCGCGCGCGTGCTCGCCGGCACGACGTGGCCCCAGGACGACCTGCCGCGCGCCGAGCTCGCGGCGCAGCTGCTGGCTTCGGAAAAGAACCGCGCCGAGCACCGGTACGCCGTGCAGTCGATGGTCGAAGCCCTGCGACCGTTCTGCCGCGAACTGTCGGTGCCGGACACGCCGGACGTGCTCAACCTGCGCAACGTGCTGCACCTGGCCACCGACGTGCACGGCCGGCTGACCGGCGCCCACTCGGTGCTGCGGCTGGCCTGGCTCGCGCACCCGTCGGCGGCCGTCGGCGGCACGCCCGCCCCGGACGCCCGCCGCCTGATCGACGAGCTCGAGGGCATGGACCGCGGCCGCTACGCCGGTCCGGTCGGCTGGATCGACGGCCACGGCGACGGCGAGCTCGGCATCGCCCTGCGTTGCGCGCAGCTGGACGGCCGCGCGGCGCGGCTGTTCGCCGGCTGCGGGATCGTCGCCGACTCGGACCCGGACACGGAGGTCCGCGAGGCCGCCGCCAAGCTGGTCCCGATGCGCGACGCCCTCGAGGGGGCCTAGGCGGCCGGTTTTAGCCGCGCAGGGCGCCGGCGACGGCGGCGCGAAGGTTCGCGTGCAGGTCCCGCAGCTTGGAGCGGTCCACTCGAACCTCGACCACGCGGATGCCTTGCACCGGGGCGAGCGCGGCGGCCAGCTCGGCCGGCGTGGAAACCGCAGTGTGCGGTGTACCGGTGGCCGCGCACAGGGCGGTCAGGTTCGCCCCGTGCGGCGTGCCGAAGATGCGCTCGAAGGCGTGCGTGTGCTCGGGTGCACCCTGTTCGAGCAGGGCGAAGATGCCGCCGCCGTCGTCGTTGAGCACGACGATCGTCAGGTCGGGCCTGGGCTCGTCCGGGCCGATCACCAGGCCGGTCGCGTCGTGCAGGAACGTCAGGTCGCCAAGTAGCGCGTACGACGCCGGTCGTGGTGACCGCCGTCCGTGCGCGAGGGCGGCGCCGATCGCGGTCGACACGGTGCCGTCGATGCCGGCGACGCCCCGGTTGGCGTGCACCGTGACGTCGGCGCGCGGCCGGGCGGCGAGCGCGACGTCGCGCACGGGGTTGGACGATCCGATGACCAGCAGCGCCCCTGGCGGCAGTGCGTCGACGACGTCGCGCGCGACGGCCGGGCCGCTCGGCCAGGGCACGGCGTCGACGGCGCCGCGCACGGCCCGGGCGGCCACGGCGTCGGCCGCCCGGACGGCGGCGGCCCACTCCTCGTCGGGGGCCACCGGTGGACCGGCCGGGGCGGCGCGGTGCACGGCGTACGCCATGCCGGCCACGTCGGTCCACTGTGGACGATCGGTGAGTACGGTCACCGGGATCGCCGGGTCGGCGAGCAGCCGCTGCACCGACCGGTGCAGCGTCGGCCGCCCGACGACGACGACATGCCGCGGCCGGCACCGGTCGTCGAGGGCTCCCAGCAGCCACGGACCCGCGGCCAGCGAGCCGCCCCACAGCGCCGACCCGGGCTCGGCGACCCTGGGCAGGGCGGCCAGCCATTCGGGCACCGGCGGGTCCCCGTACCCGGCTATCACGAGCGTTCTGGGCGAGATCTCCCATTCGTTCGCTTGGGCGGCGACTCGACCAGGCGCGCCCGAAGACGTCCACGGCCGGCCACCGGAGCGGCCGTGCAGCGGTTCCGGCCAGTCCGGGTCCGGGTCGGGCACCAGCGGCTCCCGGAACGGGACGTTGAGCTGCACGGGACCCGGCGGGTCACCGGTGGCGGCGGCGATCGCCCGGCTCACCGTCGAGCGCCAGCGCGCGTTCTGGCCGTTACGGGTCTCCGCGACGCCGAACGTGATCGCCATCCGCAAGGCGGCGCCGTACAGCCCGGCCTGCTGGATGGTCTGGTTCGCCCCGGTGCCGGCCAGCTCCGGCGGCCGGTCGGCGGTGACCAGCAGCAGCGGCACCCCGGCCTGGTCGGCCTCGAGCGCGGCCGGGTGCAGGTTGGCCGCCGCGGTGCCGGACGTGCAGCACACCGGGACCGGGCGGGCGGAACGCGCCGCCAGGCCGAGCGCGAGGAAGCCGGCGCCGCGCTCGTCGATCCGCACGTGCAGCCGCAGCCGCCCGGCGGCGTCCGCCCGGTGCAGGGCGAACGACAGCGGTGCGTTGCGCGAGCCCGGGCACAACACGGCGTCCCGCACGCCGCCGCGAACAAGCTCATCGACGAGCACGGTGGCCTGCGCGGACGACGGGTTCACTAGCCACGCAGACTAGCCGCCCGGCCCCCGGCGGCCCGGGACTGTCGGTGCCCGGCCCTATGTTCGGCCCCA
>DASSUA010000404.1:0-2118 GCA_035707525.1 Pseudonocardiaceae bacterium | reverse complement strand
GGTCGTGCACACAGCCGGCGTCGCCCACTGGGACGCGATCACCGAGCTGACCGTGGCCCAGCTGGCGGAGGTGACCGCGAAAGCGGCGGCAGCGACTCATCTCGACGAACTGCTGGCCACCGAGCCGCTGGAAGCGTTCGTGCTGTTCTCCTCGATCGCGGGGGTGTGGGGAAGCGGCAACCAGGCCGGCTACGCCGCCGCCAACGCCCACCTGGACGCGCTGGCCGAAACCCGCCGGGCACGGGGACGTCCAGCGACCTCGATCGCGTGGGGCCTGTGGGCAGGTGCGGGCATGGGGTCGGCCGGGGATGCCGGCGCACGCCTGCGTCGATTCGGGATCAATGCGATGTCACCCGACCTGGCGGTTAGCGCGCTACAACGAGCCGTCAACGACGATGAACCTTGCGTAACGGTTGCTGACATCGACTGGGACCGGTTCCTGCCGTTGTTCACCGCCACCCGACCACGGCCCCTGCTGGAGGAACTGGCCCGGACGGTCCAGGCGAGCCGACCGGGCACCGGGGAGGACCAGCCCCGGCCCGACCCCGACAGCGCACTGGAACGCTGGAAGTCGCTTCCGGCGTCGCAACAGCGCACACAACTGCATCAGCTCGTTCTCGCCAACACCGCGGCCGTCACCGCGGCCGTCACCGACCAGCCCACGACCGGCGAACGGGATATCCACCCGCAGCGGTCGTTCCGGGACCTCGGCTTCGACTCCCTGATGGCGGTCGAGCTCCGCAACCGCCTGGCCGCCGCCACCGGACTCGCGCTGCCCGCCACCGCGGCGTTCGACCACCCGACCCCGACGGCGTTCGCCGACCATTTGGCGGACCTGATGGCCGGGAGCCACCGGCGCTCCACCGACCTGCCCGCGCCGGCCGCGGCGGCTGCCCCGCCGCACGGCGGCGAACCGGGCCGTGACGAGCCGATCGCCGTGATCGGTATGGCGTGCCGCTACCCCGGTGGGGTCGCTTCCCCGGAGGACCTGTGGACCCTGGTGTCCTCGGGAGCCGACGCCACCTCGGATTTCCCCACCGACCGGGGCTGGGATCTCGACCGCCTCTACCATCCCGACCCCGACCGGCCGGGTACCTCCTACACCTGCCGCGGCGGGTTCCTGCACAACGCCGACCAGTTCGACCCCGACTTCTTCGGGATCAGCCCCCGCGAGGCGCTGGCCACCGACCCGCAGCAGCGGATCCTGCTGGAAGTCGCCTGGCAGACCCTCGAACGGGCCGGCATCGACCCGGCTACCCTGCGCGGCAGCGCCACCGGGGTGTTCGCGGGGACCTGGCCGCAGGACTACGGGGGCGGGATAGGCAGCCACGCACCCGAAGACGTTCACGGCTACCGGCAAACCGGCGGCGCCTCCAGCGTCGCCTCCGGCCGGATCGCCTACGCCCTCGGCCTGGGCGGCCCCGCGGTCACCATCGACACCGCCTGCTCGTCGTCCCTGGTCGCCGTCCACCTGGCCGCCCAGTCCCTCCGCGACGGCGAGTGCTCCCTGGCCCTGGCCGGCGGGGTGACCGTGATGGCCACCCCCGCCGGGTTCGTCGAGTTCTCCCGGCAACGCGGGCTCGCACCGGACGGCCGGTGCAAGCCGTTCGCGGCGGCGGCCGACGGCACGAGCTGGGGCGAAGGAGCGGGCCTGCTGCTCCTCGAACGGCTCGGCGACGCGCGCCGCCACAACCACTCCGTACTGGCCGTGATCCGCGGGTCGGCGGTGAACTCCGACGGCGCCAGCAACGGCCTGACCGCGCCCAACGGCCCCGCCCAGCAACGCGTCATCCGCCAGGCGCTGGCCAACGCCCGGCTCACCCCGTCCGACATCGGCGCCGTCGAGGCTCACGGCACCGGCACCACTCTCGGCGACCCGATCGAAGCCCAGGCCCTGCTGGCGACCTACGGCCAGCAGCGGCCCGCCGAGGCGCCGCTGCGGCTGGGATCGGTGAAATCCAACATCGGCCACACCCAGGCCGCATCCGGGGTCGCCGGGGTCATCAAAATGGTCATGGCCATGCGCCACGGCCTCCTACCGAAAACCCTCCACATCGACACACCCTCCCCGCACGTCGACTGGACGGCAGGCGCCGTCGCGCTACTCACCGACACCAT
>DASSUA010000403.1:0-4657 GCA_035707525.1 Pseudonocardiaceae bacterium | reverse complement strand
GACGCCCTGCTCGGCGGCGTCGAGGGCATCGCCCTGCTGCTCGCCCAGGTCATGCCGCAGTGGCTGGTGGCCTCGTACGCGGCGGTCTACGTCGGCGTGGCCAGGTCCGCCCTCGCCGCCGCGGCCGAACACGTCAACGGGCGCAAGCTCGCCGGGCTGCCGCTCGTGCGGGCCAGGCTCGGGCGCGCGGACGCCGCCGTCGCGGCCGCCGAGCTGACCGTGCTGGAGGCGGCGCGGCGGGTCGACGCGGCGCCGGGCACCCCGGAGACCAACCGGTGGGTGTGGCGGGCCAAGCTCGTCGCCGGGGACACCGCGGCCGCGGTCGCGTCCTCGCTGCTGGAGGCGGCCGGCACCAGCGCCTCGCGTCGCGGTCACCCGCTGGAACGCATCTACCGCGACGCGCGCTGCGGGGCGCTGCAACCGGCGACCTCGGACGTGTGCTCGGACTGGCTCGGCGTCGCCGCACTCGGCGCGGACCCGGACAACGAGGCCGGAGTGGCGCGGTGGTAGCCGCCCGGCCGGCCGGCGCCGCCATCACCGGGATGGGCACCGCGCTGCCCGAGCGGGTGCACCAGCGGGAGCTGTGGGACGGCTACTTCCGCCATCACTTCCCCAACGGCCGGGTGCCCGAGCGAATCTTCATTGGCTGCGGTGTGCGTTCCCGGCACGCCGTGGCGAACCCGCTCGTCGAGGACATCTCCCGCACGTCGACCGAGCACCGGATGCGCCGCTACGCGCGGGAGTCGCCCGCGCTGGGCAAGCACGCGGTCGCCGCCGCGCTCGCCAGCGCCGGTCTCGACGGCGCCGACGTGGGGCTGCTGGCGGTGGCGTCGTGCACCGGCTACACCACGCCGGGCCTGGACCTGCAGCTGGCTTCGTCGCTCGGCATGCCGGTCAACACCAGGCGGCTGCTCGTCGGGCACATGGGCTGCTACGCCGCGCTCCCCTCGCTCGCCGCGGTCAACGACTTCGTGCTGGCCCAGCGCCGGCCCGCCGTGCTGCTGTGCGTCGAGCTGACCTCGCTGCACCTGCAGCCGCCCGACGGCGACACCGGCCAGGTCGTCGTGCACGCCCTGTTCGGCGACGCGGCCTGCGCCGTGGTCGTGCGGCCGGACAGCACCGCCGGCAGAGACGGCACCGCCGGCGGGGACGGCACCGCCGGCGCGCTGCGCGTGGTCGACTTCGCGGTGCGCACCGATGCGACCAGCGCCGAGCACATGACCTGGGAGATCACCGATCTCGGCTTCCGGATGGGGCTTTCGCCGCAGGTGCCGGCCGTGCTGGCCAGGCATGTCCGGCCGACTGTCACCGAGCTGCTCGGCGCCAACGGGCTGCGCACCGAGGACGTCTCGGCGTGGGCCGTGCACCCGGGCGGGCCGAAGATCCTGGAGACCGTGCAGCGCGAGCTCGGCCTCTCCGACGCGCACCTGGCCCCGTCGCGCGCAGTGCTCGCCGAGTACGGCAACTGCTCGTCGGCGACCGTGCTGATGATCCTGGACCGGCTCCGCTCGGCCGGCCAGCCGCCGCCCGGCGGCGTCGCCGTCATGATGGCCTTCGGGCCCGGCCTGACCCTTTACACCGCGTTACTGCGGGCCTAGCGCAAGGACACCGTCGGCCAGGTTTCCATGCGGTGCGCGCTGTCCCAGAACAGCCACTCGAACTCGGTGGCCCTGGTGAACGCGGCGAACATGCGGCCGCGCTCGGCGTCGCCGGCCTGCGCGGCGACCCGGTCGACGGCCGCCCGGCACTGCGTCACGGCCTCGCCGAAGGACTCGTCGGCGTAGGTGTCGATCCAGGCCTGGTAGGGATGCTCGGCGGGTTCACCGGGGGCGATGACGGGCTGGCCGGCGAGGATCTGCTGGCCGACGTGGTGGTACACCCAGAAGCACGGCAGCAGGCCGGCCAGCAGCTCGCCGGTCGAGCCCGCGGCGCCGAGGGCGAGCAGGTACGACGTGTAGCCCAGGCACGTGGGCGAGGTCTCGATCGCGGCCAGCTCGTCGCCGCCGAGCCCGAACCTGACGAAGTAGCCGGCGTGCAGCTCGCGTTCGACGACGATCGCCTCGCGGGCGGCGCCGGCGAAAAATGCCACGTCGTCGACCTCGGGTGCGCGCGCAGCGGCGATCGCCAGGGCCCGGCCGAAGCCGACGAGGTATCTGGAGTCCTGGGCGAGGTAGAACTGGAACCGCTCGCGGGACAGGGCGCCGGCGGCCAGCTCGACGTTGAACGGCAGCTCCAGCATGGCGGCCTGCAGCCGCTCCGTGCGCCGCCAGGCCCGCTCGGTGAACCCGCTCATGCCCCAACGCTAGCGGGGTTACCAGAAACAGCTGGGCGGCCCGTGGGATCAGGCACGGGCCGCCCAGCTCAAGAGCCTGTTCTGAACAGGCCCTCGTTTCCCCCGGAGCTAACGGCTCGTGGTGGGCGTGGACTGGTCGCGAACGTTGTCCTTGGCCTCGCCCGCCCGCCCGGCGACGTGCTGGGTGGCCCGGCGGCTCTCCTCGGTGACGGTGTCGGTCGCGCTGCTCGCGGTCGACTTCACCGACTCGACGGCCTGCTGGGCAGGCTCGCGCAGGTTGTCCTTGATCTCCGAAGCCACCTGCTGGGCAACCGGCTGCAGCCGCTCCGCGGCGACATCCTTGGCCTGCACGGCCAGTTCCTTCTCCTTGCGGGTGGTCGGCAGCAGCGAGGAGATCAGCCAGCCCGCTCCGAACGCGACCAGCCCGGCCGCGAGCGGGTTGCCCTCGGTCTGGCGGCGTACCGCGTGCGGAGTGGAGCGGACGGTGTCGGCCGCGCCGGATGCCAGGTCCGAGACCCGCCCGGCCGCATCGGATGCCACCGTCGAGACCCGGTCAGCCGTGCCACTCGCGGCCGAACCCATGGTGCCGGTCGTGGAGTAAGAGCTTCCCATGATCCTTTCCTTCAGGTTGGTGAGCGACTCGCGTGCCCGGTCGACCCGGCGCCCGACGATGCGGCTCGGGGTCACCTTCTCGGTCAACGCGTTGACATCGGAGCTCAGCTCGCGCCGGGTTCCTTCGATCTGCCGGCGGATGTGTTCGGTGTCACTTGTCATTCGGGTCTCCTCACCGGCCTCGGAGGGCGTCCGGGACTTCCTTGAGCGTGTCGACGGTCTGCTGCGGCTTCGGTTGGACCTCACGCATCCGCTTGCGGCCGACCGAATAGAGCGCCGCCGCGGCTATCGCCCACAGCGCCGCCACGATGAGGGCGGCCCAGCCTTCGTCCATCACGTTGGCCAGGCCCCACCACAGGGCGTACGACGCGAACAGCACGACCAGGAATCCGGCTATGCCGGCCGCGACGAGCATCCCGACAGCCCTGCCGGTCTTGCTCGCCTCCTCCCGGAGCTCCGCCTTGGCCAGTTCGAGCTCCTGGCGCATCAGCCTGGAAAGATCGCTGGTGACCTCGCCGATGAGCTCGCCAACCGAGGCGTTCTCAACCTGCGGTCTGGTCACGGCGACACCTGCCCGCCCGACTGCCGGTACGGGTCCTGGTACCGCTCGCGGTACGGCTCCTCGTAGGTGCCCTGCTGGCCCTCGTAGGCACCGCCCGTGCTCGGGTACGACGGCGAACTCATCGGCCCACCGGTCTGCGCCGGCAGCGGCTCGGTCGCCATGCCGGGCTCACCGGTGTAGTAGGAGTCGCCGGTCGCCTGGTAGCCGCCGGTCGCCTGGTAGCCGCCCGCCGTGCCGTACCCGGCCGACAGTTGCTGGCCGGGCTGCGACTCGCGGGCGGCGGCAACCGCGCCGCCGGTGAGGCGGCCGGCCACGACGCCGGCAAGGGCGGCACCGAGCAGGAAAGTACCCGGGTGCTGGCGCGCCCAGCTGCGGAGCTCGTTGACCAGGTCGCCCGGCTCGCGCTTGCTCAGCCAAGCCGAAACGTCCTGCAGGCGGTCGGCGGCCTGGCGGGCCACCTCGGTGGCGACGCCGGACTGCCCGCCGCTGTTGGCCATCTGGCGAAGCTCGTCGGCGAGGGTGTTGATGCTCTCGGCCGCGCGGTACTGCCCGGACCGGGCCTGCTCGCGGACCTGGTGCTGGCCCTCGCGCATGAGATTGCGGGCCTGCCGGCGGGTCTCCGCCGCGACCTCTTTGGCTTCGCCTGCCGCCGTCTGGGCGACGTGGCCGGTGGCCTCCTTGGCCGACGTGGCGACGCCGGCCGCCTCGTCCTTCGCGACGCTGGTCGTCGAAGGCGTAGCAGCGCTACGGGTTTCTTCCTTCGTCGTATACGGGTCCGTACCGGACGACGTGTACGCCCCTCCTGCGTGGGTCATCGAACTGCCTCCTGGATGCTCTATGGCCCCTTGAGTGGCCTGGCTACCCGGTCAGGCGCAGGACAAACCCGCTGGCAGTTCGGTTTGAGTTCAGGTTTCCCGGTCAATCCTTCGCACTCTGTGGAAGGCGAGCAGCAGTAGCAGAACCAGGACCACCGCCACCGCGAGCAGGCACGCGGCGACGAGCCAGTTCCCGAACGCCGCGAAGAACACCGCGATCAGCACGGCCCACATCGCCCCGCTCACCAGCAGCCCGGTGACGAGCCAGTGAACGCGCGGCTCGCCCTCACCGTCGGCGGCCGGTCGCAGCTCATCGAGCAGGCGGGACAGGCTGGTAGCCACTTCGGTGCTCCTCGGTGTCTTCAGATCTCCATC
>DASSUA010000402.1:0-4919 GCA_035707525.1 Pseudonocardiaceae bacterium | reverse complement strand
GTGCTGCGGGTCGCCGTGCAGGAGCCGCGACGAGCCCGTATATGTCAGTTTCGGCACAAGTTGTCGCAATAGTGCCACAGCGTAACTTTGTAGCCGCCGACGGCAATGGACTGTTCGAGATTGCAGGGCTGGTACGGCTTGGCGCCAGCAGCCGCAGGTTGCTCGATGCGTTTGTGGAGCCGGATGAGGCCGAGTCGAACGGATATGCCATACCGCAACGGCGGCTGTTCGTAATCCGTTTGGGACCCGACGTCACGGGGATCACCCGGCCGGGGTGGGCTCGTGCCCGGCGCGCAGCAGCGGGGGGTGCAGCAGGCTCGCCGGTCCGCGCCGGTAGAGCTGGGCCGGGCGCCCGCCGTGCTGCATCGTGGTGCGGCCGGTCGGGACCAGGAAGCCGGGGGCCGTGGTGGCCTTGCGGTGGAAGTTGCGCGGGTCGAGCTCGGTGCCCCAGACGATCTCGTAGACCCGGCGCAGTTCCGAGATGGTGAACTCGGGCGCGCAAAAGGCCGCCGCGAGCGGGCTGTACTCGAGCTTGGCGCGCGCCCGCTCGACGCCGGCGCGCAGGATGCGCCCGTGGTCGAACGCGAGCCGCCGGCCGGCGCCGAGGAACTCGGACACCGGTAGCCACCGCGCGTCGGCCGCGTCGGACCCGCCCGTCGGCGTGGGCAGATCGGGCGCGAGGGCCAGGTAGGCGACCGTGACGACCCGCATCCGCGGATCGCGGTCCGGGTCGCCGTAGCTCGCCAGCTGCTCGATGTGCACGGTGTCCGGGGTCAGACCGGTCTCCTCCGCCAGTTCCCGCTCGGCGGCCCGGCCGAGTTCCTCGTCGGGCCGGACGAACCCGCCGGGCAGCGCCCACTCGCCCCGGTACGGCGGCACGCCGCGCCGCACCACGAGCACGCACAGGGAGTCGTCGCGCACCGTCAGCACCACCAGGTCGACGGTGACGGCGACGGGCGGGTACGAGTGCGGGTCGTAGTCGGGCACGGCAGCGAACCCTAATGTCAGCTTGACGAGAAGCACCCGGCAGCCTTAGCGTCATTTTGACGATAAGGGAGGTGGCTCTCGATGGCCGACATCGCCAGGTACCCGTTCGTGCGCCACCTGCGGGGAACCATGGCCACCCATGTTCGCCTCGTGCGCAACGGAAGGGTCGTGCACGCCGGCACGGGCACGTCGTTCTGGTTCCGGCCACTGAGCGCCGCGCTGTCGGAGGTGCCCGTCGACGACCGGGAGCTGCCGCTGCTCTTCCACGCCACGACGGCCGACTTCCAGGACCTCACCGTGCAGGCGACGATCACGTTCCGGGTCACCGATCCGGCCACGGCCGCCGACCGCATCGACTTCTCGATCGACCCCTGCACCGGCCGCTGGCGGGCGACACCGCTCGACCAGCTGGCCGGCCTGCTGACCGGGACGGCCCAGCAATACGCCCTGGACCTGATCGCCTCGACCACGCTGACCAACGCCCTCGCCGCCGGCGTGGCGCCCGTGCGTGCGGCCATCGCGCAGGGGCTGGCCGCGAACGGGCGGCTGGCCGACACCGGCATCGCGGTGATCGGCGTGCGGGAGATCGCGATCCGTCCCGAGCCGGAGGTCGAGAAGGCGCTGCGCACGCCGACCAGGGAACTCGTCCAGCAGGAGGCCGACCGGGCCAGGTTCGAGCGGCGGGCGATCGCCGTCGAGCGCGAGCGCGCGATCGGCGAGAACGAGCTGCAGACGCAGATCGAGCTCGCGCGACGCGAGGAGCTGCTGGTCACGCAGCGCGGCGCCAACGGCCGCCGGGAGGCCGAAGAGGCCGCCGCGGCCGGCCTGATCGCCACCGAGGCCGAGGCGCGGCGCACCCAGCTGCTGGCCCAGGCCAGGGCCGAGGGCACGCGCGTGGAGGGCCTGGCCGAGGGGGACGCCGAGGCCGCCCGGATCGCGGCCTACCGGGAGCTGCCGGACGCGGTTCTGCTCGGCCTGGCGGTCAAGGAGCTGGCCGCGAACCTGCCCAAGATCGACCACCTGGTGCTGACGCCCGACCTGCTCGCGCCCGTGCTGGCCCGGCTCGGCGCCGGTGACCAGGCCCGGCCCGGCACCGGCGGCAGGGCCCGGCGATGACCATCGCCCCGCGGGTGGTGATCGTCCACCGCCGCACCGAGCTGGACGAGCTGATCGACCGGCACGGGACGCGCGGGCAGGCCGCGTTCTTCCTGTCCACCCGGGGCCGCCGGCTCGACGAGGTCGAGGCGCGCCACCGCGCCAACCAGCGTGCCCTGGAGGCGGTCGGCGCGGGCGTGCCGCTCGACTGGCGACGCGGCAGCGTCGAGCGGGGCGACCTCGACCGGTTCCTGTTCGCGCCCGACGACATCGTGGTGGTGGTCGGCCAGGACGGCCTGGTCGCGAACGTCGCCAAGTACCTCGACGGCCAGCCGGTGATCGGCGTCGACCCGGAGCCGGGCCGCAACCCCGGCGTCCTGGTCACCCACGCACCGGAGGCGGCCGCGAGCCTGCTGCGGGCGAGCCGGCCGCGTGCGGAGCGCCGGACGATGGTCGAGGTGGCCACCGACGACGGCCAGAGCCTGCTCGCCCTCAACGAGATCTACCTCGGGCACCGCAGCCATCAGACCGCCCGCTACCGCATCTGCCCGCCCGGCCGGGAGCCCGAACGCCAGGCGTCGTCGGGGCTCATCGTGGCGACCGGGACCGGTTCCACCGGTTGGTGCCGCTCGGCCTGGCTGGAACGGCGCAGCCACCTCGCGCTGCCCGCGCCCGCCGAGCCCAGGCTGCTGTGGTTCGTCCGGGAGGCGTGGCCGTCGCCGGCTACCGGGACGACCCTCACCGAGGGCGAGCTCACCGAGGGCGTCGCGTTGACGGTCGCGGTCGAGTCGGACGGGCTGGTGGCCTTCGGTGACGGCATCGAGACCGACAACCTGACCGTGACCTGGGGTCAGACGGTCGCCCTTCGGCGCTCGACCCGGACGCTGCGGTTGATCGCCTAGTCGAAGGGGGTGCCGGCGGGGGACGGGAACGCCGGGCGAGCAAGGGGGTAGCTCGCCCGGCGTTCCAACCAGCCGCAAGCCGTCGTGCACCCGAACAGAAAGTTGATCACGCGGTTGATCGCACTTCTGAATCGGTTCACCAAGGGCGATCGACTTCTGCCTGGGGGTGGCCGGGGCGGGTTGGGTATTAAGGCGGCCCGTGCCCGCTCCTTGCAGGAGTTGGTTGCACCGTGCTGGTTCGCATCGTGGCGGCTGCGGAGGAGTCGATGACCGGATTCACGATCCGCGCGGACGAGAGCCCGGGCCCTGGCACGCACGCCCTGGTGATCGGGGTCGGCAGGTATCCGCGGCTCGGCGGCGGCGAGAACCCGGTGGCGAACCCCGACGGCATGATGCAGCTGACGTCGCCGCCGGTCTCGGCCCGGGCGTTCGCCACCTGGCTGCTGAGCAGCTACCGCGATCCGAACAAGCCGCTGCGCAGCGTCGCATTGCTGCTGAGCGAGGCGGCGCCGGCGCCGTTCGTCGACCCCACGACCGGCACCGGACACGCGATCCCGGCCGCCGGGATCGACAACATCGTCGCCGCGGTCAGGGAATGGAAATCACGCGGCGACAGCGACCCCGGCAACCGCCTGGTCTTCTACTTCTGCGGCCATGGCGTCTCCCAGGGCGACGACATGGCGCTGCTGGCCGCGGACGTGTTCGCCGACCAGGACAACCCGCTCAACGGCGCGCTCGACTTCAAGAACCTGATGAACGGGCTCAAACGGTGCAAGGCCAGCCAGCAGGTGTTCTTCGTGGACGCCTGCCGGGCGAGCTCCGATGTGCTCATCGCGCAGTCCGGCAGCTTCGCCGGGCAGGTGCCGCTCGGGCCCGGGACCCGGCCGCTGGAGCTGCCGCGCCGGCTGCACGTGCCGTACTACGCGACGCTGGCCGGCGACCGCTCGCACGCCCGGCCCGGCCAGGTCAGCCTGTTCACCGAGGCGCTGCTCAAGAGCCTCAAGGGGGCCGGCAGCGACGATCCCGAGGGCGACTGGCGGGTCACCACGACCCGGCTGCAGGAGGCGATCGACCACTTCATGCGGCAGCCGCAGTTCGCCGGGGCGATCGCCGGCGTGCAGGTGCCGACCGTCGGCGAGCTGCCGGTGTTCGAGCTGCACCAGCTGCCGGGTGCGCCGGTCGTCCCGGTCTACGTCGGCTGCAACGAACCTCGCGAGAACGCCCTGGCCAGATTCGCCTGCCGGCAGGGCGGGCTGGAGCAGCTGCAGCGGCCGCCGGTCGATGGCGGCGACGGGGAGTGGACCATCGAACTGGCGTTCGGGGAGTACGAGTTCGAGGCCTGGCTCAGCGAGCAGGACGTCCGGACCAAGCTCGTGGCGGTGCGCCCGTCGTACCGGCGGGTGCGGCTGGGGGCGGCGGTGTGACATGAGTGCGACCCTGCACGTGAGCGTCACCCTGCTCGCCCGCGAACCCGATCTCGCCGGCGGGGCGAAGATCGTCGGCAACATCTACCCCGTCGGACCGGGCCTGGCCATACGCAACATCGTGTTCCCGTGCGGCGCCTCGGTCGCGCCCGCGCGGTTCGAGGTCCAGCCGGGACGCTACGTGGTGTCCGCGATGCTGCCCTCGGGCGCCGTCCTGAGCGAGGGCGTGGAGGTGCGCGAGGGCGCGGAGACCACCGTGACGCTCGACGCGTCCGACTCGCCCTACCAGACGCACGCCTGGCAGTACCTGCTCGGCAATATCGAGCCGTCCCCGGTCTACCACAACCCCTACCTGATCCCCGTGCCGCGCTCGATCGGCTCGCGCTACGCCGGCCGGGTCGGTGCCGGCGTTTCGGCCCGGGGCGCCACCGCTCCGGCGGTGACGGTCAGCTGGATCGGCGACCCGCGGGAGGGCAGCTGGTCGTTCGAGTCGATGCTCGCCCTGTCCGGC
>DASSUA010000401.1:0-2050 GCA_035707525.1 Pseudonocardiaceae bacterium | reverse complement strand
GACGATCACGGCCTGGCGGGTCTTCGCGATCTCCCGCTTGGCCTTCTCGAGCCCGAAGAGCACCTTCGACTTGTGGTAGACGGGCGTCTCGGGGGTGTTGAGGTACTTCGCCTCGATGCGGTCGTCGTCGAACAGCCGGCGCGCGCCGAAGCCCACGACGTCGCCGCCGAGGTCGCGGATCGGCCACAGCAGCCTGCGGCGGAACCGGTCCATCGGCCCGCGCTGCCCCTCCCGCGACAGCCCCGCCCTGGTCAGCTCCTCGAAGGTGAAGCCGCGGCCGAGCAGGTGCCTGGTCAGCGTCTCCCAGCCGGCCGGCGCGAAACCGCAGCCGAACGTCGTCGTCGCCTCCTCGTCGAAGCCCCGCTCGGCCAGGAACTCCCTAGCCGGCTTGGCGGCCGGGGTCCGCAGCTGCTCGGCGTAGAACTCCTGGGCCAGCCTGGTGGCCTCGACCAGCCGGGAGCGCGTGCCGCGGTCGCGCTGCACGCTCGCGCCGCCGCCGGTGTAGGTCAGCGTGAAGCCGACCCGGTCGGCGAGCCGTTCGACGGCCTCGACGAACGAAAGGTGCTCGACCTCCATCACGAAGGCGATCGCGTCGCCGCCCTTGCCGCAGCCGAAGCAGTGGAACGTGCCGTTGCCGGGGCGGACGTTGAACGAGGGCGTCTTCTCGTCGTGGAACGGGCACAGCCCCTTGAGCGAGCCGGCCCCGGCGCGGCGCAGCGCCACGTACTCGCCGATCACCTCGTCGATCCGGTTGAGCTCACGCACCTGCGCGATGTCCGACTCCCGGATTCGCCCCGCCACGGCCGCAGTCTAGGTCGCCGGAGCCGGCACGCGGGCGGTGGCATACCGTCAAAGGGGTGAGTGTCGCGATCGAGGAGCTGGCCACCGAGTTCGAGCGGCACCGGGCACACCTGATCGCGGTCGCCTACCGGATCACCGGGACGCTCGCCGACGCCGAGGACGCCGCGCAGGAGGCCTGGCTGCGGCTGTCCAGGCTCGACGCCGGCCAGGTCGACGAGCTCCGCGACCTGCGCGCGTGGCTGACCACGGTGGTGTCCCGGATCGGGCTGGACCGGCTGCGTTCGGCGGCGGCCCGGCGGGAGCGCTACGTCGGGCCGTGGCTGCCCGAGCCGATCGTCACGGCCCCCGAGGACGACGGCCCGCTCGCCCGGGTCGTCCGCGACGAGGGCATCCGGATGGCCGCGATGGTCGTGCTGGAGCGGCTGACGCCGGAGCAGCGGGTCGCGTTCGTGCTGCACGACGCGTTCGCGGTGCCGTTCGCCGAGATTGCGGACATCCTCGGCTGCTCGGAGCCGGCCGCGCGCCAGCACGCCTCGCGGGGGCGCCGGGCCGTCGCCGACGCCGACCCGCCGGCCAGGGCGTCGATGGCGCAGCAGCAGGAGCTGCTGTCGGCGCTGACGGCGGCGGTGTTGGCCGGTGACACCGACGCCCTGGTTCGGTTGCTGCACCCGCAGGTCGTGATGTTGGGCGACTCCGATGGCAAGGAGCGCACGGCGCGGCGGCCGATGGCCGGGGCGGACAAGGTCGCCAGGTTCTTCATCGGCCTGGCGCGCCAGTACGGCAACGAGGCGCTGGCGGCCGGGCGGCCGGTGCTGGTCAATGGCGACCTCGGGCTGTACATCCCGGCGGGGCCGCGCCCGGGCGAGCGCTGGTCGGTCGCCCGCAGGATCGGCGCGATCGCGGTGCGCGACGGCAAGGTGGCGGCCTTCTACGACGTGGTCAACCCGGACAAGCTGAGCCGCGTTCCGCCCGAGTGAGCCTTACTGGTAACGCGGGTCGGGAAGCAGGGCGGCCAGGGGCGGATCGGACGGCACGGCCTCGCCGGCCCCGGCCATCGGGCCGAGCGGCAGCGGGCGGCGTGGCTCGCGCACCCCGGCCGAGCCCCAGTCGTCGTCATCGCCGTAGTCGTCGAACCACATCGGCGCATCGAAGGGCGACCCGGTGGTCGATGGCACGGGCTCCCGGCGGCGCCGCCAGAACCGGCCGGTCGGGGGAGGGCGACGTTGCTCCATACCGACGAGTATGCGCC
>DASSUA010000400.1:0-7822 GCA_035707525.1 Pseudonocardiaceae bacterium | reverse complement strand
CGGCGATCACCGGAAGGTAGATCCGGTTGGGGTCGCAGCGGGAGAAGCCGGCGTTGCGGTCCGGCGTCCACTGCATGGGCGTACGCACCCCGTCGCGGTCGCCCAGCCAGATGTTGTCGCCCATGCCGATCTCGTCACCGTAGTAGAGGACCGGTGACCCGGGCAGCGAGAGCAGCAGCGCGGTGAACAGCTCCTGCTGGTTGCGGTCGCCCTCCAGCAGCGGGGCCAGCCGCCGGCGGATGCCGATGTTCGCCTTCATCCTCGGGTCGGTGGCGTACTCGGTGTACATGTAGTCGCGCTCTTCGTCGGTGACCATCTCCAGCGTCAGCTCGTCGTGGTTGCGCAGGAAGATGCCCCACTGGCAGCCGGCCGGGATCGACGGGGTCTGGGCCAGGATCTCCGAGATCGGGAACCGCGACTCCCGGCGCACCGCCATGAAGATGCGCGGCATCAGCGGGAAGTGGAACGCCATGTGGCACTCGTCGCCCCCGACCTGCGCGTCGCCGAAGTACTGCACGACGTCGGCCGGCCACTGGTTCGCCTCGGCGAGCAGGACCCGGCCCGGGTACTCGACGTCGACGAGCTTGCGGCAGCGCTTGAGGAACTCGTGCGTGCGCGGCAGGTTCTCGCAGTTGGTGCCCTCCTCCTCGAACAGGTAGGGCACCGCGTCCAGCCGGAATCCGTCGATGCCCAGGTCCAGCCAGAACCGGATGACGTCGAGCATCGCCTCCTGGACCTCGGGGTTCTCGAAGTTCAGGTCGGGCTGGTGGGAGAAGAACCGGTGCCAGTAGAACTGCCCGCGCACCGGGTCGTAGGTCCAGTTCGAGGTCTCGGTGTCGACGAAGATGATCCGGGCGTCGGGGTAGCTCTCGTCGGTGTCGGACCAGACGTAGAAGTCGCCGTACGGCCCGGCCGGGTCGTTTCGCGACTCCTGGAACCACGGGTGGGCGTCCGAGGTGTGGTTGAGCACCAGGTCGGTGATCACCCGGATGCCCCGGCGGTGCGCCTGGTCGAGCAGGTAGACGAAGTCCTCGACGGTGCCGAACTCCGGCAGCACCGCCCGGTAGTCGCTGATGTCGTACCCGCCGTCGCGCAGCGGCGAGGCGTAGAACGGCGGCAACCACAGGCAGTCGACGCCGAGCCACTCCAGGTAGTCCATCCGGCCGGCGAGCCCGCGCAGGTCGCCGGTGCCGTCGTCGTTGGAGTCGGCGAACGCGCGCACGAGCACCTCGTAGAACACCGCGCGCTTGAACCATTCGGGCTGCGGCGGCGCGGCCTGGGCGTGCTCGAAGTCCCCGGCCTGCGGCTCGGCCAGATGGCCGTCGGCCAGAAATGACTCTCCGGTGTGCGGAATGCCTTCTAACCCTAGGTGGGCGTCCGGCCGATGAACGGTCGACATGGGCGAGTACCTCATACGGCGCTGGATGAGTTCAAGTCGTACCTGGCTGATCGGTCGTCGGCAAACCGGGGGTGGCGCGCTTGCCGGGAAGATCGAATGTCCGTGTGGGCGCAGAGGATATGGCCAACCACCCGGCGTAACGCAAAACGGCTGTACGGGACAGTATCCATCGACTGTTGAGGCGGCGCCGAACGGCCGGGCGATGCCCACACCGGTGGTCGTGGCGCACGCTTGGCGGGTATGGGCAACGTTGTCGAGATCACCAATCCCACCGGGGCTCCGGTGACCGCTGACAGCAGGCGGCCACGGGCGGTGCCGGATTCGGCGCTGCGCCGCCGGCCGGCGCCCCGTCACCGGTCCGCACCGGCCCTACACCGACCAAGATCACCGCAAGTGTGAGGCCACCATGCACCTTCGGGCCCCTACTGCACGGTGACCTCACACTTTCAGCGATCATGAACGCGAAACGGCCGATCAACTGACCGGCTGCGCGCCCAGTCCTCTCATTGATGACCGTCGGTAACCACACCGACGCACCGCGCGCTGACGGCGGGGCACAGGGTCGCGATCGCGGGGGACGGGTCGCGCGCGGTGTGACCAACCGCGCCGCCGGGCAGCGGCTGGCGATCCTCCGAGGGCGACCGTCAAGACCCACCTGGTGCACGTGTCCGCCAAGCTCGGCGTGGCCGACCGCACGGCGGCCGTCACCGCCGCCCTCGAGCGGGGCCCGATCCGGCTCGGGCCTGAACCGATCAGTGGCGGTGCACGGCCAGGATGTGCGCGACCGCGCGCTGGGGCTCCAGCTTCACGTAGTTGGACTGGCCCCACTGGTAGCCCTCGCCGGAGACCTCGTCGTGCACGGTGAACCGCTCGTGCCAGTCGAAGCCCAGCACCGGCAGGTCCAGCCAGACGATGCCCTCGGCGGCGTGGTGCGGGTCCAGGTTGATCACGACGATCACGGCGTCGCCGGTCGCCGGGTCGGTCTTGGAGTACGCGATCAGGGCGTCGTTCTCGACGTGGTGGAAGTGCAGCGTGCGCAGCTGCTGCAGCGCGGGGTGCGCCCGGCGGATCTCGTTGAGCTTGGTCAGCCACGGCTGCAGCGAACGCCCGTCGGCGAGCGCGCCGGCGTAGTCGCGCGGCCGCAGCTGGTACTTCTCCGAGTCCAGGTACTCCTCGGAGCCGGGGCGGACCGCGACGTGCTCGTACAGCTCGTAGCCCGAGTACACGCCCCAGGACGGCGACATGGTGGCCGCCAGCGCCGCCCGCAGCGCGAACGTCGACGGGCCGCCGTGCTGCAGCGACTCGTGCAGGATGTCCGGGGTGTTGACGAACAGGTTCGGCCTGGCCTCGTCGGCGTGCTCGACCTGCTGGTTGCCGAACTCGGTCAGCTCCTGCTTGGTCACCCGCCAGGTGAAATAGGTGTAGGACTGGGTGAACCCGAGCCTGGCCAGCCCGTACAGCCGCGCCGGCCGGGTGAACGCCTCGGACAGGAACAGCACCTCGGGGTGGCGGTCCTTGACCTGCCAGATCAGCCACTCCCAGAAGTCCGGGCGCTTGGTGTGCGGGTTGTCCACCCGGAAGATCCGCACCCCGTGCTCCACCCAGTGCAGCACGATCCGCAGCACCTCGGCGTACAGGCCCTTGGGGTCGTTGTCGAAGTTGACCGGGTAGATGTCCTGGTACTTCTTCGGCGGGTTCTCGGCGTAGGCGATCGAGCCGTCGGGCCTGGTGGTGAACCACTCCGGGTGGCTCGTGGCCCACGGGTGGTCCGGCGCGCACTGCAGCGCCAGGTCGAGCGCGACCTCGAGCCCGAGCTGCCTGGCCCTGGCGACGAAGGCGTCGAAATCCTCCAGGGTGCCCAGCTCGGGGTGGATCGCGTCGTGACCGCCGTCGGCCGAGCCGATCGCCCACGGCGAGCCGACGTCGTCGGGGCCGGCCAGCAGCGTGTTGTTGCGCCCCTTGCGGTTGACCTCGCCGATCGGGTGGATCGGTGGCAGGTACACGACGTCGAAGCCCATCGCCGCGACCCGGTCGAGCTCCTTGGCCGCGGTCACGAACGTGCCGTGCACGGCGCGGCCGGTCGAGTCCCAGCCGCCGGTCGAGCGCGGGAACAACTCGTACCACGAGCTGAACAGGGCGCGCTGGCGGTCGACCCAAACCCGGTGCTTGGGCCCGCGGGTCACCAGCTCGCGGACCGGCTCGTCGTGCATGAGCCGCAGCACCTCGTCGGCGAACGCCGGGCCGACCCGCTCGCCGAGCGTCCGGGCCGGGTCGCGCAGCGCGGCGGCGGCCGCGGCCATCGGGCTGCCGTTGTTGCGGTTCCGCGGCCGCCGCGCCGCCCAGTCCAGCAGCCGGGCGCCGGTCTCCAGGTCGTTGGCGAGCTCGACCGGGCCCTGCCCGGCGTCGAGCTTGGCCTCGATGCCGTGCCGCCAGGTGGCCCATGGGTCGCTCCAGCCGTCCACCCGGAACGTCCACATGCCCGGCTCGTCGGGCACGACGGTGGCCTGCCAGCGGTCCCGGCCCGGGTCCAGCGAGGTCATCCGGACCGTGCGGGACTTGCCGCTCGGCCCGGTCCACACCACGGTGGCGGCCACGGCGTCGTGCCCCTCGCGCCAGACGGTGGCGCGGACCGGGATGTGCTCACCGACGACGGCCTTGCTCGGATAGCGCCCGCATGCGACGACCGGGCTGGTCTCGTCGATGCCGATTCGACTGCTCACGGGCTATATCCAACCGGGCCGCCCGCGGCCGGGCGAGCCGGGCATCGCGACGTGCGGCTCGCCACATGCCCGACTTAAGTGGCTACCGCACGGCGGAGCTGTGCTACACCGTGAAACGGCTCACGCCGGTTTCCCGAAATACCCCGGTACGTGGCTGCTCCACCCCATCCGAAGGGACACAACGTCAGTGACAACTCCCACCGCATGGCAGCGCGGCCGTGCCGGCTTCGCGGCGTTCACGCTCGCATTGCTCGGCCTGGCCGGTGGCGCTGTCGCGGCGCCGGTATCGGTCGCGGCGCCATCCGACCACGCGCTCGGCAAGCACAAGGACCTCGGCGAGGCCGACCAGGCCCTGCTGGCCAAGGCCAGGGCCGAGGGCAAGCCGACCGTGACGCTGCTCGTGGCCGCCGAGCGCGACCGGCTCGCGGCCGCCACCGAGGCCCTGCGCGCCCTCGGCGGCGTCGTGCAGAAGACCGACGACGCCGTCGACTACGTCAAGGTGGAGATCCCCACGGCCAACGCCGAGCAGGCCGCCAAGCTGGACTCGGTCAGCGCGGTCGACGTCGACGGCCTGATCAAGCTCGACGACCCGCGGCCGGACGGCGCGACCAACCCGATCCCGCAGGCGCCACCCGGCGCGGCCACCCCGAGGGTCAACCCGTACCTGCCCACCGGCGACACCGGCGCGGCCCAGTTCGCGCTCGACAACCCGCAGTGGGACGGCCGCGGCGCCACCGTCGCGATCCTCGACTCCGGCGTCGACCTGGACCACCCGGCGCTGGCCACCACGACGACCGGAACCCACAAGATCGTCGACTGGTACAACGCCAACGCCACGAACTCCGGCGACAACACCTGGGTTCGCACCAGCGGCCGCTACAACGGCCCGTTCACCGCGAGCGGCTCCAGCTGGACGGCGCCGGCCACCGGCGGCCCGTACGCGTTCGGCCTGTTCCGGGAGGGCGTCGGCGACCTGCTGGCCGGCGAGCCGCTCGGCGACATCAACCGCGACGGCGACCGCGCCGACGGGTTCGGCGTCCTGCAGGACACGGTGACCAAGCAGGTGTTCGTCGACGTCGACCAGGACCTCGACTTCACCGACGAGCCCGCCATGATCGACTTCAAGGTGAACCGGGACGTGCGCCACTTCGGCGTCGACAACCCGGAGACGGCCGTCGCGGAGCGGGTGGCCTTCGTCGTGGTCACCGACCGGTCCAACTACAGCACCGACGCGTCCTGGGTGAACCTCGGCATCGCCGCCGCGGCGCACGGCACCCACGTCGCCGGCATCGCCGCCGGCAACGCGTTCTTCGGCGGCCAGATGGCCGGCGCGGCACCCGGCGCCAACGTGATGGCGGTCAAGGTGTGCCTGGCGACCTCGTCGTGCACCTCGAGCGGTCTCATCGACGGCGTGCTGTACGCCGCGCGCAACGGCGCCGACGTGGTCAACATCTCGATCGGCGGCCTGCCGGCGCTCAACGACGGCAACAACGCCCGTGCGGAGCTCTACAACCGCACGATCGAAGAGTTCAACATGCAGATCTTCAACTCGGCCGGCAACAGCGGCGCCGGCGCCAACACCGTCGGCGACCCGGCGGCGGCCACCAAGTCGATGGCGGTCGGCTCCTCGGTCACCGCCGCCAGCTGGCTGGCCAACTACGGTTCGGAGGCCTCGCAGCCCGACGGCCTGCACCCGTTCTCGTCCCGCGGGCCGCGCGAGGACGGCGGGTTCAAGCCGCAGATCATCGCGCCCGGCTCGGCGATCTCCTCGGTGCCGCCGTGGCAGGCGGGCCAGCCGGTCGCCGGGACGTACGCACTCCCGCCGGGCTACGGCATGTTCAACGGCACGTCGATGGCCGCCCCGCAGGCGACCGGCGCGGCCGCCCTGCTGGTCAGCGCGTACAAGGCCACGTTCGGCGGGCAACGGCCGACCGCGGCGGCGCTGCGCAGCGCGATCATGACCGGGGCCTCGTACCGGTCGAACCTGGGCGCCTACGAGCAGGGTGCCGGCCTGTTCGCCGTGCAGGCGGCGTGGGACCAGCTGCGCAGCGGCCAGAACCCGCACGCGATCACCAGCTCGGTGCCGGTCAGCACGGTGCTCTCGGGCGCGCTCGCCACGCCGAACGTCGGCGTCGGCATCCACGACCGCGAGGGCGTGACCGTCGGGGTGCAGTACAGCCGCACCTACACGCTGACCAGGACGTCCGGCCCGGCCACCCCGGTGCGCCACGAGGTGCGCTGGCTCGGCAACGACGGCACGTTCGCCACGCGCGCCCAGGTGAACCTGCCGCTGAACGAGCCGGTCGACCTCGCGGTGCGGATCTACCCGAGGACGGCGGGCGCGCACTCGGCGATCCTGCAGCTCGACGACCCGGCGACCGCCGGCGTCGACCTGATGACCATGAACGCGGTGTTCGCCGCGCAGGAGTTCACCGCGGCGAACGCGTACACCGCCGGGTTCAGCGGGCAGGTCGGGCGCAATGCCGTTCAGCGCCTGTTCGTGCGGGTGCCGGCCGGCGCCAGCGCGCTCAAGGTCGACCTGGCCGCCGGCGGGCCGACGCCCGGTGCGGGCCAGGTCCGGTTCCTGCGGTTCAGCCCGTACGGCCTGCCCGTCGACTCGACCGCGTCCACCAACTGCTACAACCCGGACGCCGGCGCCGGCTGCGCCGGTGGGACGCCGGCGTCGCGCACGGCGGTCAACCCGATCCCCGGGGTGTGGGAGCTGGTCGTCGAGGCCAGGCGCACGTCCGACACGCTGCAGGCGCCGTTCAGCCTGACCGCGACCGTGCTGGGCACCGCGATCTCGCCCAGCCCGGACGTCGTGCCGGGCGCCACCCTCGGGGTGCCGCAGACCCGCGGCTACACCGTGAGCAACCTGCTCGCCGGGTTCACCGGCAAGCTGGTCGGCGGCGGGGCGCTGGGCAGCACCCAGACGCAGCGGCCCACGATCGGCAACCTGCAGCAGCAGACGTTCGACGTGACGGTCCCGGCCGGTGCGAGCAACTACACCGTCCGCACCTCCAACCCGTCCGACGCCCGGGCGGACATCGACCTGGTGCTGTTCAACTGCACGTCCGGCACGTGTGTCGTGGCGGGGTCCAGCGGTGGCGGCAGCTCGGTCGAGCAGGTTTCGATCAACAACCCGGCCGCCGGTCTGTGGCGGATCAGGATCGACGGCTTCTCGGTGCCGGCCGGCACGACCGCCTACGACCTGGTCGACACGTACCTGTCGGTGGCGCTGGGCTCGGTGGTCGGCAATGACGCCGACGCCGCGCACCCGTCGGGCTCGTCGTGGTCGCCGAGCGCGACGCTGACGGTCAACGGGCAGCCCGGCGCCGGTCGCAAGATCACCGGCACGGTGGCGGTCCAGACCGATGGCGGCGTGCTGATCGGCACTGGCTCGATCGTGGTCGATGCCGTCGGCTGAGCCGACCGTCAGATGCTGCGGCTGAGTCCAGTTGAGCGGGCGTCTCCACCCGTGTGGGGACGCCCGCTCTGTCGGCTGTGTTGGTAGCTGATTATGGTCACGTTCTCGTGAGAGCACTGCGCCGATTCACCGTCCGGGCCCAACTCCCCGAGCAGCTCGCCGCGCTGGAGAGGCTGGCCACCAACCTGCGCTGGACCTGGCATCCGCCGACCCAGGATCTGTTCGCCTCGCTCGCCCCGCAGCTGTGGCAGCAGGTCGAGGGCGATCCCGTGCGGT
>DASSUA010000399.1:0-5165 GCA_035707525.1 Pseudonocardiaceae bacterium | reverse complement strand
CGCTGGGTGGCCGCGGGACCGCCGCCCGCTGAGGGTGGCCGTGGGACCGCCGTCCACTGGTGCGGTGGCCGCGGGACCGCCGCCCGGCCACCGCACCAGCGGGCCTGGATCGGCCGGCACCCAGCGGGTCGGGGTGGCCACCGGAACGTGGGTGTCTGGCTTGGGTGGGTGATCGCCGGTCCGATCAACCGCGCTCAGCGCGGCTCACCGCACCAAACGACGATCATGAGGGCCACCCGGCCAAATGGCCGCCCCCGGCCCCCCACAAAGCGGCGCTCGAAGCCGACGATCATGAGCGCCCGCAACCGGTTTGGAGGCGCCACAGCGCTTCCGCTGGCGGGTCGGTGGGCGGCAGTCCGCATCCTGGGTAGGCTGCCGCGCGTGCCGGAACTAGTCGAGATCGGCATGGGCCGGTCCGCGCGGCGAACCTTCGATCTGCGCGACGTCGACATCGTGCCGTCGCGGCGGACGAGGTCGTCCAAGGAGCTGTCGACGGCGTGGCAGATCGACGCGTACCGGTTCGAGATCCCGCTGCTGACCCACCCGACCGACGCGATCGTCTCGCCGGCCACCGCGGTGCGGCTCGGCACGCTCGGCGGCCTTGGTGTGCTCAATGCCGAGGGGCTGTGGGCCAGGCATGCCGACGCCGAGGGTGCGCTGCAGAAGGTGGCGCGGCGGGCGCGCGACGGCGACGCACAGGCGTTGCTGCAGGAGCTGCACGCCGCGCCGATCCAGCTCGACCTGCTGACCGCGGCGGTCGGGGCGGTGCGCGACGCCGGGGTGACGGTGGCGGCGCGGGTGAGCCCGCAGCACGCCGAGGAGCTGACGCCGTCGCTGCTGGCCGCCGGGGTGGAGATCCTGGTGGTCCAGGGGACGATCATTTCCGCCGAGCACGTGGCGCCGCGGTCGGCGCCGGCGGAGCCGCTCAACCTCAAGCAGTTCATCGCGGACCTGGACGTTCCGGTCATCGCGGGCGGGGTGGCCGACTACCGGACGGCGATGCACCTGATGCGCACGGGCGCGGCCGGCGTGATCGTGGGGTACGGCGCTTGCGCGGCCACCACGACCGACCAGGTGCTCGGCATCCGGGTGCCGATGGCGACGGCGCTGGCCGACGCGGCGGCGGCGCGGCGCGACTACCTGGACGAGACCGGCGGGCGGTACGTGCACGTGATCGCCGACGGCGGCGTGACGTCGGCCGGTGAGGTGGCCAAGTCGATCGCGTGCGGGGCGGACGCGGTGATGCTGGGCGAGCCGCTGTCCAGGGCCGCCGATGCGCCGGGCGGCGGCTGCTACTGGACCGCGGCCGCCGCGCACCCGTCGCTGCCGCGCAGCTTCGTCTCGCAGTGCGCGGACGCCGACCAGGTCGACCTGGAGCGGCTGCTGTTCGGGCCGACCTCGGATGCGAGCGGGACCTACAACCTGTTCGGCGCGCTGCGCCGGGCGATGGCCAAGACCGGGTACAGCGACCTCAAGGAGTTCCAGAAGGTCGGCCTTTCGGTGCGGGCGTGATCGCGCAGCGCCGGGTGGTGGTGGCCGACCGCGACGGCGTGGCGCTCGCTGAACCGGCGCCGGGCGACGCGGCCGTGCTGGCGGCCGGCGGGCCGGCGCCGTTCGAGGTGGATCCGGACGGCCGGCCGCTGCCGTACCAGCCGCCGCTGGGTTCGCTCGTGGTGCTTGCCGATGGCCGGCTCGTCGGGGACGTCGGCTGGATCCCGGTGTTCAACGGGCCGACGTACGCGTGCATGGCCTGGAGCATCGGCATCGACCTGCTGCCGACCGTCCGTGGCCGCGGGATCGGCTCGCGCGCCCAGCGGTTGCTCGTCGAGCACCTGTTCGCGACGACCGACGTCGACCGCGTGCAGGCCACCACCGACGTCGACAACATCGCCGAGCAGCGGGCGCTGGAACGCGCCGGATTCCGCCGCGAGGGCGTGCTGCGCGGGGCGCAGCTGCGCGGCGGAGTCCGGCGCGACATCTTGCTTTACGGTGTCCTGCGGACCGATCTGCCTTAGAGCCTGTTGGCGAGCCCGCTGCCGGCGCCCCCGGCGCCCGGACGACGACCGGCGGCGTTGACTCCTCCGCCTTGCCGGACGCCGCCCGGATCACCGGGTGCATCCGGCGGGGGCTCACCAACAGGCTCTCAGCGGTTACGCCTCGGCCACGCGGACCCTGCGGTGCAGCCGGCGCATCGGACGCGGGGCGTACCACGCGACCCGGCCGAACAGCCGCATCCAGGCCGGCACCAGCACGCCGCGAACCAGCAGGGCGTCCAGCAGGACGGCGAGGCCGCTGCCGATGCCGAACATCTGAAGGAAGCTCACCGAGGCGGTGCCGAAGGCGAAGAACGTCACCGCGAGCAGCACCGCCGCCGTTGCCACGATCCGCCCGGTCCTGGCCATGCCATTGGTCACTGAGGCGCGGTTGTCGGCGCCGGCATAGTGCATCTCGGTGACCCGGCTCATGATGAACACCTCGTAGTCCATCGACAGCCCGAAGATGATGCAGAACAGCAGCATCAGCATGCTGGTGTCCAGCGGCATTGGCGTGAAGCCGAGCCAGGACGCCAGGTGGCCCTCCTGGAAGATCCACACCAGCGCCCCGAGCGTGGCCGACATGGTCAGCACGTTGAGCATCAGCGTGCGGATCGGTTGCACGACGCTGCCGGTGAACAGGAACAGCACGACGAACGTTGTCAGCACGATCAGCAGCAGCGCCAATGGCAACCGGTCGGCGACGGCTGCCTTGCTGTCGACCAGGACCGCCGTGACGCCACCGGCGAGCACCGCGGCGTCGCCGGGCGCCGGCGTGTCGCGCACCTCCTGCACGAGGTCCTGGGCCTGCCTTGAGTGCGGATCGACCGCCAGGTAAACCGCCAGCCGCTGCGCGTCCTGGCCGATCATGGCTTCGTCGGCCGGGCTCGCGCCGGCCGGGGCGCCGTCGACGAACATGCCGATGCTGGACTGGACCCCTTGCACACCATCGAGCTTCGAGAGCCGCACGGCGTAGGCGGAGAGCTCCGCCGGGGTCGGTGTCGCGGTGGTGACCAGCTCGACCGGCGACGTGCTGTTGGCGTCGAACTCCGCACGCACGACGTCACCGACCTGCCGGCTGCTCGCGCTGGTCGGCAGCACCCGGTCGTCCGGCGTGCCGAAGTCCACCCGCAGCAGCGGGGAGGCGGCCAGCACCAACGCGGCGATCACCGGCAGCGCCGTGAGCACCGGGTGGCGCATGACCAGGCCGGACAGCCCACCCCAGAACCGTGACGTGATGCGCGGCGTCCGCCTCGACCGGCCGTTCACCCGGGTGCCGAGCAGCGTGAGCAGCGCCGGTAGCACCAGCACGGCGCCGATCGCGGCGATCGCTATGACGCCGATCCCGGCGTAGGCGAACGAGCGCAGGAAGTACAGCGGGAACAGCACCAGCACCGACAGGGCGGCGGCGACGGTCGCCGCGCTGAACACCACGGTCCGGCCGGCGGTCTCGACCGTGCGCACGACCGCCCGCTCGACGTCGGAGCCCTCCGACAGCTCCTCCCGGAACCGGCTCACGATCAGCAGGGCGTAGTCGATGGCCAGACCGAGGCCCATCGCCGTGGTGAGATTGATCGCATAGATCGACACGTTGGTCTGGTCGCCGAGCACCGAGAGCTCGGCGAACGTGCCGAGGATCGCCAGGCCGCCAACGGCCAGCGGCAGCAGCGACGCGACGAAGCTGCGGAAGGCGAACAACAGCAGCAGCAGGATCAACGGCACGGCGATCGCCTCGGCAACCAGCAGGTCGCGGTGGATCTGCCTGTCGATGTCCGAGTTGGCGGCGGCGGAGCCACCGATGGTCACCGTGACGTCCGGGTGGTCACCGCCGTAGCGATCCTTGAGCCCCTCGACGAGCTTCTCGTCGCCGCCGTGCGCCATCACTAGCCCGTACCGGCCGTCGGTCGACTTCAGGGTGGGTGCCCCGGTCGTCCAGTAGGAGATGACGTTCGACAGCTCCGGTTCGCCGGTCAGCTCCTCGGTCAGCTCCCGTCCGGCCGCGGCGGCCGCCGGGTCGTCCACGTCGCCGCTGTCGGCCTCGACCAGGAACATCAGGTCGGCCTGGCCACCAAAGTTGGCCTCGATCAGCTCTTTGGCCCGGTTGGACTCGGCCGCCGGGTCCTCGAACCCGCCGTTTTGCAGCTTGTCGAACGCGTTCACTCCGAGCACGCCGCCGCCGACCATGGCCAGGAACGTGAGCACCAGAACCGCTTTGGCGTGCCGGAAGACGAACCGCCCAATGCGTCGGAACACGGCGTCCTCCAAATGTTACTGCCCGTAAACTTATCGGGTGTTAACTTGCCATAGATGTTGACACGCGTCAACATTTAGGCATGGCGACGGTCCAAACGCGCTCGGCCTACCACCACGGTGACCTGCGCAACGCGTTGCTGCGGGCAGCCGCTGAGCTGGCCGAAAGCGACGGCCCGGAGGCGGTGACGATCCGCTCGGCGGCCCGTCGGGTCGGGGTCACGCCCACCGCCGCGTACCGGCACTTCTCCGGCCACCAGGAGCTGCTGGCCGCGGTCAGGGCCGAGGCGATGGCGAGCCTCGGCCGGGCCATCCGGCACTACCTGGACCGGCTCTCCGAAAGCGGCGATCCGGTGCTGGACGCGGTGCGCCGCTCGGCCGCAACGGGCCGCGGCTACGTGCGGTTCGCGGTGTCCGAGCCGGGGCTGTTCCGCACCGCGTTCGTCCGCTCGACGGTGCGTCCGCCGCCGCGCGACGAGCAGTCGGAGGACGACCCGTTCGCGCTGCTCGCCAGCAGCCTCGACGACCTGGTCAAGGTCGGCTACCTGGCGCCGGAGAGCCGGCCGATGGCGGAGTTCGCGGTGTGGTCGGCGGTGCACGGGCTCGCCGTCATGCTGATCGACGGCGCGCTCGTCGAGGTGTCCGAGGAGGTCCGCCAGCTGGCCGTCGACCGCACGATCCAGCTGCTGTCCCATGGTCTCGGCGACGGCGAGCACGCCATGCCGGCCCGCTCCCACTTGCTGCTCGACGTCGAGTGAGCGCCGGCCGATACTGCCGGACATGACGCATTACGACGTGGTGGTTGTGGGATCCGGCTTCGGCGGCAGCGTGGCGGCGCTGCGGCTGACCGAGAAGGGATACCGGGTCGGTGTGCTGGAGGCC
>DASSUA010000398.1:0-4768 GCA_035707525.1 Pseudonocardiaceae bacterium | reverse complement strand
CGAGCGGCTTCGGCGTAGGCTGTCGGCCAGTGGTATCAGCGCGGATGTTGGGGACTCCTGATGGACAAACCGCACATCCTTCGACCGTTGTCCGTGGAGGCGCGTTGAACTCACCGTCCGGGCCCGATGAGCGCCTCCTGGAGGACCTTCGTGAGGTTCTCGGCCACGACACCGAGCCGCCGAGCTCGGTGGTCCAGGCGGCCAAGGAGAGCTACACCTGGCGGACTGTCGACGCCGAGCTGGCCGAGCTGACCCACGACTCGCTGGTCGACCAGCCGGCGGTCCGGACGCGGGCCGCGGCCGGCGGCGACCGGGCGCTCACCTTCGAGGCAAGCGACGTCGTTGTCGTGGTCGAGGTCGGCGTCGTTGGTCAGGAACGGCGGCTGGTCGGCCAGCTCGCTCCCGCCCAGCCGGCACAGATCGAGGTCAGGCAGGCGGGCGCGGCCAGGCGCACCCAGGCCGACGCGGCCGGACGGTTCATGGTCTTCGGCCTGGCGGCCGGGCCGGTCAGCCTTCGATGCCAGGTGGCCGGCCAGGACCCCGTGAACACGGCGTGGGTCGTGATCTGACCCGACGAGCTGCCCGGCACGCACAGAAGGGGCGGGTTCCCGGTTGGGAACCCGCCCCTGCCGTCGGTATGGGCTCTCGCCCCGTCAGCGCACCGGCTGCCCGCAGACGCTGCAGAAGCGAGCTCCTGGGTTGAGCTCGTTGCCGCACTGGGAGCAGAACCGGTGACTGGGAGCTGTGACCCGCTCGAAGCGGTCCAGCTCGGCAGCATCGATCGCCGTGGCCACCCCGGCGGGCTGCTCAACGCCCGAGACCGGGTCGGTGCCCGCGGCGGGCGTTGGCGGGGCGTAGGCGGTGGCCGGCGCGACCTCGTCGTCGACGGCCCAGCCGTCCTCCGCTGCGCCGCCGCCCGGGCTGGTCGGCTCCACCGGCGGTGCCACCGGGCCGGCCGGCCGGCGGCGCCGGCGCAGCACCATCACGAGCAGCACGACCAGGACGAGCAGGACGCCGGCGACCGCCAGCCCGACCCGGACGAGGTCGCGGCGCTTGTCGACCGGGCCCTCGGTGGGCAGCGGCACGTCCTCTGGGCCGTTGGCCTTGGCCTGGGCCTTGGCCAGGTACTCCTTGGCCACCGGGTGCCCGTCGTAGAGGTTCAGCACCTTCTGGAACAGCGGCAGGGAGGCGCTGTAGTGACGGTTCCAGAAGTCCTGCATGGCCTGGGCGAACACCGTGTCGCCGTCACCTCGGGCGGCCTCGACCCCGGCCGCCTTGAGCGCGGCCCTGATGTCCTCGACGGTGCGGATGTAGCCCTGGTCGGAGCTGCCGTCGTCGCCGACAAGCGAGTAGGAGGTGAGGCCGACGACCTTGCCGTTGGCGTTGACCACCGGGCCTCCGCTGGTGCCGCGCTTGAGCGCGAGGTCGACCTCGATCTGCTTGCTGGACCCGACCGCCCCGGTGCGGATGTTGCTGACCCGGCCGAAGGTCTTGGTCGGCTCGGTCATCCCGGTCGGGAGGTCCTTTGCCGAGCCGGGGTAGCCGAGCGCGACCACGGTGTCGCCGGGCACCAGGTCGTTGGTGGACGCCTCCAGCTGCACGGTCGGCATGTTGATGGCGTCGACCTGGAGGACCGCGACGTCGGCCTGCTTGAAGTCGCTGCTGCGGACCACGGTCGCCGAGAGCGGCTTGGGCACCGACACGCCGGCGACCTGCACGGCCGGGTAGACCCGCACGGTGGTCTTGAGGTTGAAGTCACAGATGTCCCGCGCGTAGCAGGCCTGCAGGGCGAAGTTCCGCTCCGGCTGGCCGGGCAGCTCGTATCGCTGGTTCGGGTCCTGGTCCTCCCGCAGGGGGATGTTGAAGAGCCGGTTGGCGGCGTAGTTCCTGAGCGCCGTGCGGTCCTCGCCGTCGGGCACCACCACGTGACTGGCCGTCACCAGGGAGCCGTTCGGGTTGATGGCGAACGCGCTGCCGGAGTAGGCCTGCTCGTAGCACCCGCCCAGGTTCGACAGCTGGACGCGGACGCAGACGCGCAGGTCGGTCCGGACAAAGGACACGGCCGGGGACGCCAGGGTGACCGACCTGGTGTCCAGGGCCTGGCTCTGCGCCCGGGCCCGGCCGGGCGCCGGTCCCAGGGCCAGGCCGACGGCGAGCGCGCCGATCAGCAGCGACTGCATCGGCCCTCGCAGCCGCCGGACGGTCGTTGGACGCACGGTAGACCTCCTTCAGACATGCCGACTCGAAGCGCGCCGGCTCGACAGGGAGAGGCCCGGGCCGCCCCGCTGATACCGCCACCGGCCAGACCCTGTATCAGCGCGCCGGTCACGGACCTCTGGTTGGCAGCCGGGCGACCACCGCCCGGGACGTGACAACCCAGTCGGGGGATCGGTCATGATGCAGTCCCTGTCCCAGATGACCGTCCAGGTCGATGCCGGCCCGGACGCCGACGCCGACGAGCTCGACGAGCTCACCCGGCGGCTCCGCAGTGAGCTGTTGCAGCTCGACCTCGAGTCGGTCGACCTCGCCCGCGGGGGTGAGGCACCCCCGGGCGCCCGGGCCGTGGGCGTGCTGTCGATCGGCACCCTGGTCCTGACGCTGGCCCAGGCCCCCGCGCTGCTGACCGCCGTGGTCGACGTGGTGCAGTCGTGGCTGAGCGGGTACCGAGGCCGCACCGTGAAGCTGGCCTTGGACGGCGACGTCCTCGAGGTCAGCGGTCTCTCCTCGAGGGACCAGCGGGCGCTGATCGCGAGCTGGATCGCGCGCCACGGAGACGGATAAGCCCCGATGCCCGGCAGCCGCAGCGCACTGATCGTCGCCAACGACCGGTACGACGATCCCGGGCTGCGCCGGCTCCGCGCGCCCGGGCAGGACGCCGAGGCGCTGGCCCGCGTGCTCGGTGACCGGGCCATCGGCGGGTTCGAGGTCAAGACCGTCGCCAATGCGCCCGAGCACCAGCTCCGGCGGGAGGTCGCCACCTTCTTCGCCAACCGGAGGCGCGACGACCTGCTCCTCGCCCACTTCTCCTGTCACGGGGTGAAGGACGACGGCGGCCAGCTGTACTTCGCCACCACCAACACCGAGCTGGGTGACCTCGACACGACCGCGGTGTCGGCCGAGTTCGTCAACCGGCACATGACGCGCAGCCAGTCGCGGCGGGTCGTGCTCCTGCTCGACTGCTGCTACAGCGGCGCCTTCGCCCGTGGGCTGCTGGCCAGGGCCGACACCGCCGTGGACCTCAAGGAGCGGTTCGAAGGTCGCGGCCGGATCGTCCTCACCGCCTCCAGCGCCATGGAGTACGCCTTCGAGGACGCCGAGCTGTCGGCCGGTCGCGGCCGGCCGTCGGTGTTCACCCGAGCCCTGGTGCAGGGCCTGGAGACCGGCAGGGCGGACCGCGACGGTGACGGCTTCGTGTCGGTCGACGAGCTCTACGACTACATCTTCGACGAGGTGAGCCGCTCCGCGTCGAAGCAGACACCGGGCCGCTGGGACTTCGAGATGCACGGCGACATGCTGATCGCCCGTACGCCGGCGCCGCGCGAGGTCCCACTGCCGGCCGAGCTGCGCCAGACCCTCGACCACCCCTTCTCCACCGTTCGCCTGGCCGCCATCGACGAGCTCACACGGCTGCTGCGTGGCGGCCACGCCGGCTACGCCCTCGCCGCCGCCAGCGCCCTGCAGGTGCTGACCCGCGACGACAGCCAGCGCGTGGCCGCCGCGGCGGGGGCGGCCCTGGCCGCGCACGGAGGGCGGCCGCCCACAGCGGCCACCGAGCGGCCGGTCCGGTCGGCCCCGCCTCCTGGCGCCGGTCGCCCGGAGGAGCACTCGAGCCCTTCGCGGCCGCCGGTGACCGGCAGCCGCAGGGCACCGGCCCCGGCGACCAGGCGCCCCCCGGCGCCGAAGCCGCCGCCCACCCGGCAGCCATCGGCCACCCCGCTCCCGGCCCGGCCCGCCAGGCCGCGGCCTGGCCTGGTCCGCGCGCTGCTGGTGCTGCCGGTGCTGGCACTCCTCGCCGTCGGCGGCCTGCGCCTCCTCGGCGGCCCCGATGCGGCCGTCGCGGTCGGGCAGCGGTTCCCGGCGACCTCGCCATGGCGCCTGGAGGTTGCCGGGCGCAACTGCACGGCCCGCGTCTCCTCCACCGACGGCGGGGTGTCGAACGCCGGCCAGGGCTCCGACATCACCTTGCAGATGCGCTCCAGCGGGACGTTCACGGTGGACGAGCTCACCCCCGGCTGCACGGCCTCGGTCCTCGCCGGTGCCGGCAGCCTGGCCGGCCTGCCGATCACGCGCGACCGAGCCGGCGCCGGCACCGGCGGCGACAGCCCCCCGTTCCGCTCCCCGGGCGGCTTCCGTGTGATCGTCGACGGCGGCGGCTGCCAGACCCGGGTCCACCGGGCGACGGACGGCGCCCAGCTCGAGGAGCTCTACGGCACGACCACCTGGGAGCACAACCAGTCCGGCAGCTTCTACGTGCACACCGACCTGCGGTGCGACACGCGGATCGAAGCGCTCTAGGTCAGAACGGCGGCCGGACCACCCGGCCGAGATCGGTCACGTTCGGGCCGAGACCCGGGAGCCCTCCGTTTCTCAGGTCGTCCACCGCCTGCACGCCCGACACCCCCCCGGTCGCGATCCGGTGGGCGATCCAGGCGGCGACGACCGGCGCGGCGAACGAGGTGCCCCGCCACTCCGCGACCATGTTGAAGTTGATGTTGCCGGATGGCGAGGGCGGGACCTCGGCAGGCGTGCAGCCCGCCGGAGCCGCCGG
>DASSUA010000397.1:0-2094 GCA_035707525.1 Pseudonocardiaceae bacterium | reverse complement strand
CGAGCGGTTCGGACGAGGTGACTGTCCCCGGTCGGTTCCAGGCATGCCGGTCTGAAGGCCCAGCGGATGGCGTCGGCCGGAGCCCCGTGACGTGGGGTGGCCACGGTCGCCTCGCCGGGCCGGCCGGCTTGGTCGAGGGTCAGCCGCAGCACCGCGAGCCCGCCGGGCTCGTGCAGGAACACCGGGCACAGCAGCCACCCACCCGCAGCGCACTGCCGCACCCAGGCGTCCGGCACGACGCTCATCAGTGGCCAGGCGAGTACCAGCTCGTACGGTGCGCCGGGTGGCCAGCCGCTGATCAGTGGTTGCCGGCGGAACTCGACGCATGACTCGGTGGGGTGCGCGGTCCTGGCCCGGTGGACGGTGGCGGGGGAGGGGCTCAGCGACACCACCGGCCCACCAGTCGGCGAGCTCGATGGCGGCGGCGCCGCACTGCGCGTCGGTGTCAAGTTCGAGCACGTGCAGCCGTGATCCGGGCCGGATAGGTACCAGTTGCAGAAGTGCCGCCAGGGCCGGTGCGCGCAGTCCATGGCTGGTCGGCGTTCCGGCTGTGGGGCCGGCGGGCCAGCTGCCCGAGTCGGCCGGGTCCGCGGGAGCACTTTGCGCACTCGAAGCACGCCACGCTCAGGCCCGATTACCGTGGGTGCTGTTGTTGGTGAGCGCGGGACAAGGGGCGTGATGAGCGAAAACGGCGCCACCAACCGGGTCCTGGACGGCTATCTGTCCCGGTTGGGTTGGTCGGCCCCACAGTTGGCGCGTCACCTCAACGAGCTGGCCGCCGCCCTGTGCCTGTCCGATCGCGTGCACCCCAAGACGCCGCGCCGCTGGATCCACGCTACGGGAGCGCGCCAGCGCCCGAATGTGCCGCATCAGCCGTGGCCGGGGCTGGTGTGCGCGCTGCTGGCCAGGCGGCTGCACGAGCCGGTCACCTTGGCCATGTTGGGCTGGGACAGCGGCAGCGGCGCCGTCTTCGTGCCCGCCGACGATGGTCTGGGCCACGCCTGGAACCCGGCCGGCGCGATCGCGTCGCTGCGCGAAGCATTGGAGGCTGACGGCATGGACCGCCGCCACTTCATCGCCATCACCGGCACCACCGGCACCACGCTGACCACCTTCGCCCACGACTGGCTGCTGGAGCCGGCGCGTATCGCCGCCGCGGTCCAGGGCAAGCGCATCGACCAGGTTGTCGTCGACGAACTCAGACAGCTGTGCCTGAGCAGCCGAAAGCTGGACGAGGCTGTCGGCGGCGGCGTGGCGGTGTTCCGCACCGTCCGCGAGCACCTGCGCCTTGCCCCGGAGATCCTCGACAACGCCACCTACACAGAACAGGTCGGCAAGGGGCTCTACGCCGTCGCCGCCGAGTTCGCCCAGCTCGCCGGTTGGCTTGCCTACGACCTCAACCAGCACGCCATCGCGCAACGCTTCTACATCGCCGGCCTGCGTGCGGCCCACAGCAGCGGCGACCAGGCGATCGGCGCGAACATCCTCGCCTTCATGGGTCAACAGGCCCGTTACGCCGATCCTCGCGATGCGGTCAGGTTGGCCGAGTCCGGCCTGCTCGGCGCCAAGCAGCTCTCGCCGGCGGTCGCGGCCCGCATGCACGGCCGGCTCGCCGAGACGGCCGCGTCGGCCGGCGACGCCGTGGCCGCCAACCGCGCCATCGAGGCGATGTTCAACCACCACGCCACCATCGATCCGGCCGTCGAACCACCGTGGATCTACTGGTGGGATACGGCCGAGACGCACTATCTCGCCGGCCAGACCGCGCTGGCCCTGGACGACCCGCGCCGGGCCGAGGCCCATTACCGTGATGCGCTGGTCCAGTTGGACCCGGCGTATCCCCGCACCAGAGGCCGGCTGCTACCCCAGCTCGCCATGGCCCGCCTGCGCATGGGGGAGCTGGAAGGTGCCTGTCGCGCCGCTGCTGAGGCCGGCACGATCGGCCGCAAGCTCGGCTCTGAACGCGTCCGCACCCGCCTTATCGAGTTCCGCCGTGCGGCGGCGCCGTACGCCAATACCCAGGCCCTCAAACACTTCGACGCGAAGTTCGCTGACCTGTTCATGCGCCCTTGAACAAGGGTGTCTGCCGGCACG
>DASSUA010000396.1:0-2585 GCA_035707525.1 Pseudonocardiaceae bacterium | reverse complement strand
CCAACCTGCGCCGGGCCCGCCTCGACGTGCCCGAGCCGGACCTGTCCAGGATCGTGGCGGTGCCCGGCGACATGGGCCGGCCACGGCTCGGGCTGTCGGGGTACGACTTCGACCGGCTGTCCGAGCAGGCGGACCTCATCCTGCACAACGGCGCGGTGATGAACTTCGTGCTCACCTACCGCTGGCTGATGCCGCCGCACGTCGGTAGCACGGTCGAAGTGCTGCGGCTGGCCTGCCGGCGGCGGGCGACGCCGCTGCACCTGATGTCGACGCTTGGCGTCTACCTCGGCGCCGCCTACCACCGGCAGCTGATCACCGAGGGCGACCGGTTCGATGACCCGACCGGCCTCGACACCGGGTACCACACCACCAAGTGGGTCGCCGACCGGCTCGCGGTGAACTCCAGGGAGCGTGGTCTGCCGATCTCTGTGCACCGGATCGCCGCCATCGTCGGGGACACCACGACCGGCACCGCCAAGGTCGACTCGTACCTGTCGAGGCAGGTCGCCAGCTGCGTCAACGTCGGCGCCGTTCCGATCACCGCTGACGTGATCGACATGGTGCCGGTCGACCGGCTCGCCGCCGCGATCGTCGCGCTGTCGGCGCAGCCGGCCGGGCCGGACCGGCACTACTACCGGGCTGACGGCCTCAGCTACGCCGACCTGGGCACGGTGCTCAACGAGGCCGGCTACCCGGTCGACGTGCTGCCCTACCAGCGCTGGCGCGAGCTGATACTCGAATCGACCGACACCGCCTTCGCGCCGCTGGCCTACGGTCTGCCAGCGCCGGGCCGTGGCCGCTACCACCCGCGGTTCGACTGCTCGGCGACCTGGGCCGCCGCAGCCGCCGCCGGCGTGCACTTCCCACCGGCCGACGCGATCATGATGCGCCGCCACATCGACTACCTGACCGAGGCCGGCGCCTTGGGCCGACCACGGCAGAGGACGGTGACCTGATGCCGATCGTGCTCGACCCCCACGAGGCGGCCGCCTACCATGAGCGCAACACCGAACCCGGCTCGTTCTTGGACATGCTCTCCGCTGCCGGTTACCGGGCCGCGGTCGCCGGCATCCGGCTCGGCGTGTTCGCCGCGCTGCGGCCGGCGCCGCTGCCGGCCGCCGAGCTGGCCGCCGACCTGGGCACCGACGAGCGCGGCACCCGGCTGCTGTGCGACCTGCTGGCCAGCACCGGGTACCTGAGCTGCGAGGACGGCCGATTTGCCAACACCCCGCTGGCCACCGCGTGGCTCGCCGAGGGCGCCGCCGGCTACGCCCTGGTCGAGCTGTTCTGGCAACGGGTCATCTTCCAATTGTGGGACGACATCGAGGCCTCGGTGCGCACCGGGCGCCCGGCGGCTGACTTCTACGCCTGGCTGGCCGAGCACCCGGATCTCGCCGAGCAATTCCAGACCATGCTCAGCCGCCACGCCGCGGTGATCAGCGACGAGGTCACCAGCCTGGTCCCGGTGCCCACGGACCGGCCGGCCAGTGTGCTCGACGTCGGTGGCGGCCACGCCACCTACGCCGTCGCGCTGTGCCGACGGCACCCGTCGCTGCGCGCCACCGTGCTGGACCTGCAGGCCGCGCTCGTCGCCGGCCGTGAGGCGGTGACCGCAGCAGATTTGACCGATCGGATCGAGCTGCGCCTCGGCGACCACCGCCGCGACGACCTTGGCACCGGGCACGACGTGGTCCTGCTGTTCAACGTGCTGCACGGCCGCGACGCCAGCGCCAACCAGCAGCTACTGGTCAGGGTCGCCGACGCGCTCGGCGAAGACGGTGCCGTGGTGGTCCTCGAACACGACCTGCAGCCGCCGCCGGGGGCCGGCCGCTCGGCCGGCGCGTTCCTGAACACGTTCGGCTTCAACCTCTTCCACGGCGAGGGCGGCCAGGTGTACCGCCTCGACGAGCTCACCGGGCTGCTCGCCGCGGCCAGCCTCGGCTCGGTAACCACCCGGCGGCTGGCCAGCTCGCCCCTGCAACACCTGCTGATCGCCCGGCGCGGCTGATCCTGCGCTCGTCCGGCAGGTCCACGATCACAGCGTCATACCCCTGAGTCGTAACCCGAGGCGCCGGCGACGAACGCCCAGCCGTCGGCGTAGTGCACCCGCACGGGACCGTCGCCGCACTTGGCTGCGGCTAGCTCGGCCGGCGTGCAGGCCAGTCAGGACCTGGGGTTGAGTCGTTTGACCTCGAGGTGTGTCTGAACAAATGCACCAGGGCGGGGTGTAATACCCAACCGGCCGGGGGTGTTCATGGGTGATGGTGTCCTAGGTCGGCGGCGACCAGCACCTGGTCGCCCGCCCGCAGCCCACAGCGACGCCGCACCACCAACGGCAGCACCAGGTACGGCTTGGCCCGCAGGGTGACCACCCGACCCGGCCACCAGGGTCAGGTGCAGCTCATCGCCGCACCGCCAACCCAACGCCTGGATCGTGGACCGGTTCGACACCACGCCCGAGGCGTCCACCCGGGCCAGCCCACACCGCAACGACCCGACCCGCGGCAGCGGCAACAGCTCCGCCAACGGAGGCGGCGCGCCGGTGGTGAAGCGCCGTGACCCGAGGACCTTGCGCAACGCGGTGT
>DASSUA010000395.1:0-2895 GCA_035707525.1 Pseudonocardiaceae bacterium | reverse complement strand
GTCTTCGGTTCGAGCACGCCCGAGCTCATCGCCTCCTCGAGCGCCCGCGGATCGCCCGGGTCCAGGTCACGGGCGAGCTCCTCGAGCGCGGCGGTGTCCACGGTGATGCCGCGCGCGAACTCCTCTACCGTGCCGAGCAGCCGCGAGCGCAGCCACGGCACGTGCCGGAACAGCCGGTGGTGCGCGGCCTCCCTGGCCGCGAGGAACACCATCACCTCGCTCGCCGGGCGGTCGACCCCCTCGGTGAAGCTGTCGATCGCGGCCGGCAGCAGGGCCGCGACGCCCTCCGGGCCCAGCGGCAGCCCCACCTCGGTCGAGGTGAGCACCTCGGTTCCCAGTTGGGCCAGCGCCGCGCCGAGCTGCGAACCGAACGCCAACCCGCCCATCTGCCCGAACATCGCCAGCAGGGGCCCCGCGGCCTGCCGCGCCTCCTCCGGCATCGCCGACGTCCACGCCGAGGCGAACTGCTGCGCGACCGGGTCGCACAGCCGCTGCCAGGTCGGCAGCGTCAGCTCGACCCACTGCCTCGGTGACCAGGCCTGCACGCTGCTCACGCCGGACGGGAGCGTGGTGGACGAGTCCAGCCACACCTCGGCGAGCCGGACGGCGTCCCTGATGGCCGACTGCTGCGCACCGCTGGGCTCGCCCGCGCCGGAGGCCGCCAGCCGCTGCGTGGCAATTTGTTTGGCCAGGTCGTAGTTGACCGGACCGCTCGACGTCGAGGCGTGCGACAGCATCTGACCGAGCTGGGTCAGCATCTGGCCGAGCGCACCGACGTCGAAGCCGGGTGGCCCGATTGGCGGTTCACCGCCGGATCGCCGTGGTTCCCGCCCGGGTTCACCCTCTGGCGGGCCGAAGCCGAAGGGGAGCTCAGTCATGGTGTCCACCGTACGCGCCAGTCGATCGCCCGCCAGACCGCGACCCGTAGGCTGTCCGACCGTGAGCCGCCGCACCTGGACCCTGATCGTCGGCATGCTGCTCGCCGGCGCGCTGGTGGGTCTCGGTGCCGTCGGCGAGGTGCCCTACGTGGCGCTCGGTCCAGGCCCGACCTACGACACCCTTGGCCAGCTCAACGGCAAGACCGTCGTGGCGATCGAGGGCCAGACCACCTACCCGACCGCTGGCCAGCTCAACATGACCACCGTGTCGGTCACCGACGACATCACGCTGTTCGACGCGCTCGGCAAGTGGGTCTCCGGCCGGTACGCGATCGTGCCGCGGGAGGAGATCTTCCCGCCGACCAAGACCGAGGAGCAGGTCGAACAGGAGAACGCCAAGGCCTTCCAGGACTCGGAGACCAACGCCGAGGCCGCCGCGCTGACCTTCCTGCGGTACCCGACCAAGGTCGTCGTCAACACCGTCGTAGCCCAGGCACCCGCCGACGGCAAGCTCCAGCCCGGAGACGAGCTCGTGGCGATCAACGGCGTGCAGATCGCCACGGCCGACGGCGTGCGCGAGGCGCTCGCCGCGACCAAGCCGGGCCAGCAGGTCGACGTGCGCTACCAGCGCGGTGCGACGACCGGCTCGGTCAGCCTCACGCTGGCCTCGCATCCCGACGACGCCCAGCGCGGTTTCCTCGGCGTCGGCCCCGCCAACCACCCGGACGTCCCGTTCGACATCACGATCAGCCTCGCCGACGTCGGCGGCCCGTCGGCCGGCCTGATGTTCGCGCTGGCGATCGTCGACAAGCTCAGCCCCGGCGAGCTCAACAGCGGCAAGTTCGTCGCCGGCACCGGCGAGATCGACAGCGACGGCAACGTCGGCGCGATCGGCGGTATCCCCTTCAAGATGGCCGCCGCCAGCGAGGCCGGCGCCACCGTCTTCCTGGTACCGCAGGGCAACTGCCTGGAGGCCAGGCAGCGCACCCCGGAGGGGCTTCGCCTGGTCAAGGTCGCCACCCTGGCCGACGCGGTCTCGTCGCTGGAGTCCCTGCACCAGGGGCGCGACGTCCCGTCCTGCTAGGGCTCGAACGTCGCGCGCAGCGCGTCCAGCAGGTTCGGGGCGAGATCCGGGTGCTCGACGATCTCGTCGGGCAGGTCCTCGTCGCCGCGCAACCGCAGCACGCAGGCGCCGGCACCGTCGCGCAGCACGGCGGCGACCAACCGCGCCTCGCGGCGGTGCGGGTGCTCGGCCGCCAGCCTCCGCAGCAGCTGCGAGTCGGCCGAGTTCGGGGAGGCGAGCCGGGCGTCCAGTTCCGCCTCGGCGCCCGGCGGCAGCACCAGCACGTGCACCGCGGCGGCGCACCCGGCGACCGCGGACGGCCACATGATGCCGGCGAGCGCGACGTCCAGCTCGTCGTCCGGCAGCGGTTCCTGGGCGACCGGGGTCAGCGGCGCCGACGCGTCGACCCGGCCGGACACGCCCGGCTCCGCCGCGAGCAGCTGCGCCGTCGGCACCAGTGCGAACAGCTGCGGCGGCTGGTCCCAGCCGGCCCCGGCCACGAACTCCTCGACTTCGCGCGCGGCCTCCGGCAGCGCGCCGGCCAGCTCGGGATCGGGTCCGGACGTCACCGGTGGATGATCGCACGAGCAGCGGACCAGGCGATCCGGGAACCTCAGCGGCCATGAATAGAGTTGGGCAGGTAGCAAGGCGCCGACGAAACCTGGAGTGTGCACCGTGGCCATGCGGCCGTCCGTCGGAGTTCCAGCGCTGTCCCGTCGCAGCCGCATCCTGCTGATCGCCGGCGGGATCGCGCTGCTCCTGCTGATAACAGGTTCGAGGCTGCTCGACACCTACGTGGACTGGCTGTGGTTCGGCGAGGTCGGCTACCGCGGCGTGTTCTCCACCGTGCTGGTAACCCGGTTGATCCTGCTGGTGGCGGTCGGCGCGTTCGTCGGTGGCGTGCTGGCGCTCAACCTCGCCATCGCCTACCGCGGGCGGCCGGTGTTCGTGCCG
>DASSUA010000394.1:0-10876 GCA_035707525.1 Pseudonocardiaceae bacterium | reverse complement strand
GATAGGCGGCCGCGGTCGACCTTGCCGTTGACGTTGAGCGGGAACGCGCTCAGCCAGGTGAACCGCTCCGGCACCATGTGCGCCGGCAGCCGCTCGGCCAGGTATTCGGTCAGCTCGTTGCTGTCGGCCGGCCGGCCGGTGTACATCGCGGCCAGCTCCAGCTCGTCGGCCGAATTGCCGGTCGGCACGACGACCGCGTCGTTGACGGCCGGGTGCGTGCGCAGCACGGCCTCGATGTCGCCGGGCTCGATCCGGTACCCGCGCACCTTGAGCTGGTTGTCCACCCGGCCCAGGTGGAACAGCTCGCCGTGCTGGTAGCGCACCCGGTCGCCGCTGCGGTACCAGTGCTCGGCGGTCAGCTCGGTGGACCCGTCGTAGGGCTGCGCGGTCGCGCCGTCCCAGAACGCGAACCGGCCGGCGTTGAGCGCCGGGTCGAGGTAGCCGTCGAACCGCTGCACGCCGCGCAGCAGCAGCTCGCCCTCGTCGCTGAGCCGGCCGCTCTCGTCGACCACGAGGCACTCGACCTCCGGGTAGGGGGCGCCGATCGGCACGGTCCCGTTGACCGACGGCCAGCTCGCCGGGTCGGCGGGCAGCCGGTAGCTCGTGCAGCTGATCGTGACCTCGGTCGGCCCGTACAGGTTCTCCACCGTGCTGTAGGGGGCGGCCTCGTACCACGCGAGGGCCTGGTCGATCGTGAGCGGCTCGCCGATGAACAGGCTCCAGCGCAGGGTCGGCATGCTGTCCGGCGGCAGCGTCTCCAGCTGCTTGGCCAGCGACACGACCGACGGCACCGACAGCCAGTGGGTGATCTCGTGCTGGGCCACGAGCCGCGCCGGCTCCAGCAGCTCGGCCTTCTCCGGCACGACGATAGCGCCGGCCCCGGCCCACGCCAGGAACAGCGCGAACCCCGAAAGGTCGAACGTCAGGTCGCTCGTCAGCGCGAGCCGCGAGTTGGGGCCGACCTCGTACAGGCCGGCGTTGTACTCGACGTAGGCCGAGACGCTGGCGTGCCGGATCGGCACGCCCTTGGGCGCACCCGTCGAGCCGGAGGTGAACAGGATGTAGGCCAGGTCGTCCGGCATCGCCGGGTACGGCAGGTGGTCGACCGGCTCCGCGGCCAGGGGCCCGACCAGCGGCTCGTTCTCGGGCAGCACGACCGAACGGGCACCGCTCGCCGCGGCGAGCGCCTCCCCGATCGCCCGCGACTCGTGCGGCGTCACCAGCACGTCCAGGTCGGCGGCCTGGACCGCGGCCACGTTGCGGGCGACCGGGAAGTCGCTGTTGAGCGGGACGACCGCAGCCGCCAGCCGCTGCGCGCCGAGGTAGCCGGCGAACGTACCGAGATTGCGCCCGACGACCACGCCGACCCGCTCGGGCCGGCCGTCGCCGGCGCGCAACATCAGCCGGGCGGCCCGGATCGCCGCCAGGTGCAGCTGCCGGTAGTTGAACTCGGCGCCGCCCACGATGATCGCCGGTTGGCCGGGATAGCGTCGAGCCGACCGGAGGAACCACTGGTAGATGCTCTGCTCGCGCGCCATCGCTGCCCAGACCCTTCAGATCGGCCGGCCGGTTTCACCAGCCAGCCTGACCGATGACCCGTCACAGGACCGTCGCTGCCTTGGACGCGGGCGGCGTGCCCCGGGCATGCGCGAGCGCCGGCCGGGTCACGGGCCGGCCGGCGGGCGGTGTTCGGGCTCAGGCGGCTTCCGGTTGGTTGGCCAGGTCGTAGATGGCCTCGATGGTGTCGACCTTGAACAGGCTGGTCACCGGGATCTTGCGGCCCGTGCGCTTTTCCAGCGCGACGGCCAGCCGCACCACATGAATGGACTTCCAGTTGACCCGCAGGTCGAACGCGTTCTCCAGATCGGGGTTGGCCAGCGGCAGCCGCAGCTCGTCGCGGACGAGGCGGATGAAGTCGTCCTTGCTGAGCACGGCCCGGCCTCCTCTAGATGGGAGTTTGCCTAGGAATCAGTAAGAACTGCGCGACCAGTCCGGCACGCCGGTGATTTCCAGCACGATGCTGGCGAACGTGAAGCCCTGGCCGGCGCCGTTGAGCAGCACCCGGTCGCCAATCCGCACCCGCTTGGTCTCGAACAGGTACGCCAGGCCGGCGAGCTGGTCACCGGCGCCGAGGTGCCCGATGTAGCGGCCCCACTCGTCCCAGATGGTGCGCGACTGGTCGATGCCCATGGCCTTGTAGGTCTCCCAGTCGACGAGGGTCTGACCCACGTTGGGGAACACCCACCAGTCGATGTCGGCCACGGCGAGGCCGGCGTCTTCGACCGCGACGCGCACGGTCTCCTGCTGCGCGTAGTCGAGCGAGCGCACGATGTCGATGAAGGCCTCCGGCCCGCCGAGCCGCTCGACGTGGGCGCTGGAGCGCGGGCCGAGCTCGACCGGCCAGCCGCCCGCGCCGGGCGCCTCGGTCCACGGCGCGTTGCCGTCGTAGAGGCCGCCGTGCGTGGTGTCGCCGATGAGTGAGCTGGACAGCAGCCGGGCCACGCCGGGCTGGCGGGAAAGCACCATGGCGGTCGCGCCGTCGCTGAACAGCAGGCCGCCGTCGGTGTGGTAGCGGTCGTAGGCCGGCGGCACGAACCGGTCGGCCGTGGTCACCAGCACGGCCGGCGGTTCGGGCTTGGCCGTCAGGTAGGCGGCGGCCATCTCGATCGAGGCCAGGCCGCCCCCCGAGGCCTGCCTGACCTCGAGCGCGGTGGCCGAGCCGCCGATCGTGCGCCGCTGCACGTAGGAGGCGGGGGCGAAGTGGTCGAGCCCCTGGTGACTGACGCAGCTGTGGATGACCATCCCGAACAGTTCCGGCGGCAGCCCGCACCGGCGCAGCGCCAGGTTCGCCGCGTCGACCGCAAGCTCGACCGTCGGACCCTGGTCGGCGACCCGCACGGCGAGGTAGCCCTCGGCCTCGTTCCGGTCGGCCTCGTACCGGCCGGCAGCTACCGCGTCGGCCGTGGCCTCCGGCCGGCCGAGCGCGGCCGCGGCGGCGCCGATGTGGATGCCATCCCAGCGCATTGACCGATCGTGGGCCGAAGGCCCGGGCCCGGGCATCTCCCGGAGTGCGCTGTCTCGACCCAACAGGCGGCGGGTGTGCTGGTTGCGGGGGGTGGCGGGAAGCTCGGGTATCGCTTTGCGGGGCGATGTGACTGATTGGTCAACCGGACGGTGTGCCGTTGACCAATCGGTCACGGGAAGCCCGGGGGTCTTGGTGGGTCTTGGTCGCCGGCGGGTGCGGCGCTGCGGGTGCGGCGCTGCGGGTGATGGGCGCTGCGGGTGATGGGCGCGAAGAGCCGCACCCCAAGGGCGGCGGGCGCCAAGCGAGCGGCCGACAAGCGTACCAGTGGCGCGGGTGCACTTTCGACATCTTTTCCGCCAGTACGGCGAATACGGCTGGATTCCATGCGGCCGGTATGGCCGTTCATGGTCCGGTGACGCCTGCGCGCCTACGAAGGTGGCGGCACGAGTATGCCATCACAACGACTCCGCGAGGGGACGACGAAATGACTATCGCTGCTCCTTATCAGCCGCTGTCCCAACACCAGCTGCTGATCTTCCTATTGGAGGTGGCCGCGTTACTTGCGCTGGCCTTCTGTCTCGGCCGGCTCGCGGTGCGGTTCAAGATGCCCGCGATCGTCGGCGAGCTCATGGCCGGTGTCATCGTCGGGCCGTCGTTGCTCGGCTGGCTGGCACCCGGCTTCGCCAACTGGCTGATGCCGGCCGACCCGAAGCAGATGCACCTGTTGGAGGCGGCCGGACAGATCGGGGTGCTGCTGCTGGTCGGCGTGACCGGCAGCCATTTCGACCTGGCGATGCTGCGGCGCAAGCGGGCCACCGCGGCACGGATCAGCATCACCGGGCTGATCATCCCGCTCGCCTTGGGCATCGGGCTCGGCCTGCTGCTGCCGGCGACGCTGCTGGCACCGGACTCGGAGCGGTCCGTGTTCGCGTTGTTCCTCGGTGTGGCGATGTGCGTGACCGCCATCCCGGTTATCGCGAAGACGCTGTCGGACATGAAGCTGCTGCACCGCGACGTGGGCCAGCTGACGCTGGCCGCCGGCCTGGTCGACGACGCGGTCGGCTGGTTGCTGCTTTCCATTGCGTCCGCGCTGGCCACCGTCGGCGTGACGATGGGCCTGGTTTCGCTCGCGGTGGCCAAGCTGGTCGGCTTCGTGCTGGTCGCGTTCCTGGTGGGTCGCCCGATCGTGCGTTGGCTGATGCGGCTCGCCGACCGCTCCGGGCAGTCCGGGCCCACGGTCGCGGTCGCCGTCATCACGATCCTGTTCAGCGCGGCGGCGACCCAGGCCCTGCACCTGGAGGCGATCTTCGGCGCGTTCATCGCCGGCATCATGATCGGTGCCCCCGGTGTGGTCGACCGCCGCAAGCTGGCCCCGCTGACCTCGGTCGTGCTGTGGGTGCTGGCCCCGCTGTTCCTGGCCGGCGCCGGCCTGCGGATGGATCTGACCAGCCTGGTCAACCCGACGACGGCGCTGGCCGCGGTGGCCATCCTTTCGGTCGCCATCGTCGGCAAGTTCGCCGGCGCCTATCTCGGTGCGCGGATGAGCAAGCTCGGCCACTGGGAGGGCCTGGCGATGGGCGCCGGGATGAACGCCAGGGGGGTCGTCGAGGTCGTCATCGCGTTCGCCGGCCTGCGCCTTGGCGTGCTCACCACGGCGACGTACACCTGCATTGTGCTGGTCGCCATCGTCACCTCGCTGATGGCGCCGCCGGTGCTGCGGTTGGCCATGAGCAAGGTGGCGCAGAACGACGACGAGCAGCGCCGGCTCATCGAGCACGAGAAGATGGCGGACGTGCAGCTCGAACCCACCCCGCCGCCCCTGCGCTCGGTCGCCTGACCGGACAACCCACTCGCGGGCCACGACCCCTCGCCCGGGCACACGCAGCGGTGCCCGGGCGAGGGGTCTTGGCTGGTCCGGGGAGGCGGCAGCGGCCGGTGACGGCCGGCGACGGCCGGCGACGGCACTGTCACGGTTAGGCGACGTTTCTTCGAGCGGTCGTCCAGGACCGCTCTAGGGGCGGCTGGCGAAATGTTCGCATGGAAGAGATGAATTGCAACGAGCTTGTCGAGCGCGTTACAGACTGCCTCGAGGAGGCCCTCGACCCCGACTCGCTCATGAAGCTCCTCGACCACCTGCAGATCTGTGTGGGCTGCGACAACTACTTCAACGAGGTGCTGGTCACCCTCAAGGTGATCTCGAAGCTTCCGGACACTTCGGTGCCCAATGACACCGAGACGAAGCTGCTGGCCGTTTACGACGAGTGGACCAAGGGCGCGACGGTATGACCGAGGTGGATGTGCAGGCTCTGCGCAGAGGTGACGAGTTCGCATTTCGCACACTGGTGAACACGTACCACTCGACGATGCTGCGGCTGGCGATGATCTACTCGCCGAACCGCGCCCTCGCCGAGGAGGCCGTGCAGGAGACCTGGCTTGCGGTACTGCGTGGGCTGGACGGGTTCAGCGGCCGGTCGTCGCTTCGGACCTGGATCTGCCGCATCCTGGTGAACATTGCCAGGCGTCGGGCGGGCGTCGAGGCGAGGTCGTTGCCGTTCGCGCACCTGCACGACGACACGCCGTCGGTTCCGGCCGAGAAGTTCTTCGGCAGCGGCCCCTACACCGGGCACTGGAACCACGAGCGCGACGACTGGTCGAGGCTGCCGGAGGACCGTCTTCTGTCGCAAGAATTGCAGGACGTCGTGATCGACGCGATCGGCGAGCTGCCGCCGGCGCAGCGCGAGGTCATCACCCTGCGCGACGTCGAGGGCTGGACCACCGCCGAGGTCTCTGAGCTGCTGGAAATCGAGGACGGCAACCAGCGCGTGCTGCTGCACAGGGCGCGCAGCCGGGTCCGCCAGGCCGTCGAGGACTATTTCGCCCCACCCGTTGTGGCGGCCTGAGGACGGCCACGACGAGCGACGCGAGAAAGATCTTGTAACGCTCTGGCCGCCGTCACGCCTCCATATCGCTGGCATCACGTCGAAGTCAGCATTGGAGGACACCACATGCTGAGCGCCGCGCAACCGCGCCAGTACGAAGGAACCTACGGCCGCCACGACGCGGGTCTGCGGCTCCGTACGCTTTCCGCGAGTGTCCCTGCGAGCCCGAGGCGAAGCGACGCCCCAGGCGCGACGGTCATCCCGCTGCCCCGCACCGGCGAGCCGGCCACCCCCGGCGGCCACGTCCCCACCGGTCCCACCGTCGAGACCGGCACCCCCAGCACGATCAACGCGGCAGCCCCGGCCGGCCAGGCCGGGAACCACCCGACGATCGGGCTGCGGCTGCTCGGCGGCTTCCGGCTGCTGGTCAACGGCGACCTGGTGCAGGTCGGCCGGACCGGGCAGCGGCTGCTCGCCGTCCTGGCCTGCCGCGGGCGGCACGCCACCCGCAGCCAGATCGCGCAGGAGCTGTGGCCCGACACCACCAGCGGCCGGGCGCACGCGAACCTGCGCACGGCGCTGTACCGGCTGCAGCGCACCTGCCCGATCGTGGTGCACGCCACGAACACCCACCTTCAGCTCGTCGTCGGCATCCACATCGACCTCGAGCAGAGCACCCGGCTGGCCAACCGCGTCCTGGGCGCGAGCGGGCCGGTCGACAGCAGCCTGCTCGGGGTGGCGTTGCATGCCAACTTCCATGACGACCTGCTGCCCGACTGGGACGACGAGTGGCTCGCCGACCACCAGTACCGCTACCGGCAGCTGCGGCTGACGGCGCTCGAGACGCTCTCGGTGCTGCTGGCCGCCGCCGGCCACCACGGCGCCGCGGTGCAGGCCGCGCTGGCCGCGGTGCAGGCCGACTCGTTGCGCGACAGCGCCCACGAGACGCTCATCCGGGCCTGCCTGGCCCAGGGCAACCGGCACGAGGCCTACTCGCACTACGCGGCGTACCGGCGGATCCTGCGCGACGAGCTCGGGCTGGACCCGCCCGCGGCCATCGGGCAGTTGCTCACCAGCGCCTGATGAACCGACCGACCAGGGTGGGGTCACGGGCCGGCAACCCGCCGGTGACGCCACCGGCAGCACCCTTTGATTGAAGCCTTGAACAGGCAAACGACGAACTTCTGGACTGGTGACCGACGTGACTGAAGTGCTCGAAGTGGCGACCCGAGCCGATGCCCTGTCGCCGCGGCTGGCCGGCGCCGACTGGTGGACCGACGACATGGTCGCCGCGGCCCGCATCCCCGTGTATGACGTCCCCTTGGTGACCGTCGGCGGCGGCATGGGGTCGTTCGTGCTCGTGGACTACCTGCGGGTGGTCGGCAGGTTGCGGACCTCGGACATCCGGGTGCTGTCGAACCTGCCGTACCCGTGGAAGACCTACGAGTACCTGACCAGGGTCTCCCAGCTGCCCAGGCACAAGCGGATCCGGTCCGACTCCTCGTCGCGGCCGGGCAACCTGTGGGGTTTCCCGTCGTACGCGCTGGAGGAGGCGTTCCGGGACCGGACCCTGCGGCCGCTCATCCAGGTGCTGCTCGAGCCGCTGTTCGCCGATTTCTTCACGCCGCTGCTCAACGACGCGCTCAACGGCATCGAGCGCGAGGCCAACCGGATCCGGTACTGGGACATGCTCGTGCAGGGCCAGGTCCGTACGGTTCGGCGGCGGTTCGGCGGCGGCTACTTCACCGTGCTGGTGCCGCAGCTGGGCGGGACCGCCGGCGCCGGCCCCGATGCGGGCGACATGCCTGGGCCGATCGCCTACCGCAGCCGGGACGTGCACGTCGCGGTCGGTTACTCCGGTCTTCGGTTCCTGCCGGACCTGCGCCACTTCCGCGAGCGGTACAAGGACTTCCACCACGTGGTCAACGGCTACGAGGACCACGAGCACGTCTACACCGCCCTGAGCCACCGGCCCGGCACGGTCGTCGTTCGCGGCAGCGGGATCGTCACCTCCGCCGTGCTCGATCGGCTGTTCAGCGACCGCCGCAAGTACGGCGCGCAGACCCGCATCGTGCACCTGTTCCGCAATTTCGTTGCCGGCCGCCACGGTCCGCACGCGTGGGCCCGGCGCCGTGGCCGCGACGGGTTCGCCTACCAGGGCTTCAACTACCCGAAGTCGGCCTGGGGCGGCCAGCTGCGCGCACGGATGATCCGCAGCGACGGCCAGGCGCTGGTCCGCAAGTACTCCGAGATCGACGGCACCACCACCGCCTGGCGCCGGCACTGGCAGCGTGGGCTGCGCGAGGCCAAGCGCGCCGGCTGGTACGTGGGTCGACCCGGCACGATCGAGGACATGCGCCTCGACGGCGACCGGGTCATGCTCGACGTCAGGGGCGAGAACGGTGTCGAGCAGGTGCGCGCCGACTTCGTGATCGACTGCACCGGCCTGGACGGCGACGTGGCCAGGCACCAGGTGCTGGCCGACCTGCTCGACCACGGCGGTGCCGGCCGCAACCCGCTCGGGCGCCTCGACGTCTCACCCAGCTTCGAGCTGCGCGGCGCCAGCAGCGGGATGGGCCGCATCTACGTGACGGGCGCCGCGTCCTATGGCGGTTACTTCCCCGGTGTCGACACGTTCCTCGGGCTGCAGATCAGCGCCCAGGAGGTCGTCCTGGACGTTGCGCGGCGCGGCCACTGCGACTGGCTGGGGCCGCTGCGTTCGCTGCGCGAGTGGGTCAAGTGGGCCCGCGCGCGCGAGGTCTGATCCGCCGCCGGAAGGGAGGCCATTGAAGATGGTGCCAACGCTGTTCGGCCGCATCCAGACCCGGCTGTTCCTGCTGCTGTTCGTCGGCGGGCCGGTGACCCTGCTGATCACCCCCGTGCTGCCGGTCGACGTGCCGCTGTCGACGCGGTACCAGGCGACGTTCGTCGTGCTCGCCGCCGTCGCGGTGATCGGGATCGGTTGGGAGCTGCTCTACCACCTGCTCATGCAGTGGCGTTGGGAGAAGGACTGGCCGACCCTGCTCGGCCTGGCGACCGCCGTGCCGGAGGGGATTCTGGTCGGCGCGCTCGCCGTCAACGGCAACCTGCCCGGCCTGCCTGGACCGGTTCCGGCCGTGGCGTTCCTGATCCACTTCGTGGCGGTGTGGCTCGCCGTCTGGCTGATGGCCAACGGGCCGATGCGCGTGCCGTTCATCCGGTGGCGGTTCCGGGGCGGACGGCTGGTGTGAGCGGCGGCGGTCCGGGTCGGGTCGCCGGGCTGCTTTGCCGGCACGGCCACTTCAACTGCCAGAACGTCGCCTACTGCGTGCTCTGCGGCCTGGCGATGGCGCAGTCGGACCGCAGACCGGTGTGGGCCGAGCGCCCGTCGCTCGGTGTCCTGGTGATGGAGGACGGCAGCGTCTGGCCGCTGCGGCGTGACCACGTCTTCGGTCGCGCCCCGGAGCGCGACGCCGCGGTCGCCGCCGGAGCGGCGAACCCGGTCCGGCTGGCCGATCCTCTCGTCTCGAGGGTGCACGCCCGGCTGGAGATCGACGGCTGGGCGGTCGGCGTGGTCGACCAGCACTCGACCAACGGCACGTTCGTGTGGCCGCCGCACGCGCGGGGCTGGACCCGGCTGCCGGCCGGAGACCGTACCGTGCTGCCCTCGGGCAGCGTGGTGGCGATCGGCCCGCGGCGGGTGCACTTCTACTCCCCGCGCAACCAGCGCTGAGCGTACGGAGACGTCGATGACCATCAGCAGTCCCGAGCAGGTCCGCCGGCTGGTGGAACAGATCTGGGATGACGTCCTCGGCGCGGCCGCCAGCCGCCGGGAGGCGACCTTCTACGACCTCGGCGGGCAGTCGATGTCGGCGATCCGGATCGTCACCAGGATCGAGGACGAGCTCGGCGTGACCGTCGACGTCACCGAGCTGTTCGACGACCCGGACCTCGAGACGCTGGTCGGGACCGTGCTGGTGCGCGCCAGGGCCGCCCGGCGGCTGGCCGGCTAGGGGCTGGCCGGATGACTGGGCTGACCTACCGCGGCGTCTGCTACGACACCGGCACCAACTTCGACCCCGGCGGTGCGGGACCTGCCGGCTCCGGCCAGAGGTCGCTCTCGCGCGTGGTGTGGGACGAGGGCCGGATGCGCGAGGACATCCGGGCGATCGCCGAGGACCTCAACTGCAACGCGGTCACCGTCTACGGCACCGACCTGCAGCGGCTGGCCGCCACGTCGACCGCGGCCGCCGGGCACGGCCTGCACGTGTGGCTGCAGCCGCGGCTGGTCGACCATCCGCAGGCCGAGATCCTCGACCACCTTGCCGTGACGGCCGCACACGCCGAGGGGCTGCGCGCCGATGGCGCGAGCGTCGGGCTCAACATCGGCTGCGAGCACGTGTTCTTCACCCCGCACATCGTCCCGGGGGCCACCTACCTCGAGCGGATGGGCCTGTTCGAGTCCTCGAACGCCCACCCCGGCGAGCGCCGCTTCGTCGACGTCTGCGCCGCCATGGGCCGGCTACGGGAGTTCCTGGCCAGGGCGGCCGCCGTCGCCAGGGACGGCTTCGGCGGCGGCGTCACCTATGGCGCCGCGCCGTTCGAGGACGTGGACTGGGGCATCTTCGACTTCGTCGGCCTCAACTACTACTGCTCCTACCACCCCACGGCCGACGGCTACGCCGCCGAGCTCGAGCGGTTCCGCGAGTGGGGCAAGCCGATCCTGATCTGCGAGTTCGGCACCTGCACCTACGCCGGTGCCGCCGAGCGCGGTGGGATGGCCTTCGACATCGTCGACCGCCGCGGCCCGCAGCCCGTCGTCGAGGACGGCTACCTGCGCGACGAGCGGGCCCAGGCCGACCACCTCATCCGCATGCTCGAGCTCTTCGAGCAGTTCGGCCTGCACGGGGCGTCGGTCTACGAGCTCGTCCAGCCGACCCACCCGCACTCGCCCGACCCGCGCCTGGACCTGGACACGGCCAGCATGGCGATC
>DASSUA010000393.1:0-2767 GCA_035707525.1 Pseudonocardiaceae bacterium | reverse complement strand
GTGCCCACGGCGACGGTGCCCACGGCGACGGTGCCCACGGCGACGGTGCCCACGGCGACGGTGCGGACAAGCGAACGACTGTGCTGGTCACCCACCGCCTGGCCAACGTGCGCCACGCCGACCGGATCGTCGTGCTCGAGGCCGGAAGGATCATCGAGGAGGGCACCCACGAGGAGCTGATGGCCCGCGACGGCGTCTACGCCGAGCTGTACGGCCTGCAGGCGCAGGCTTACCGCTGAGCCACTGGACGTGGCAACTTCTCTTGTCGGGTGCGCCGCTCCCTCACGCCGGTGCTATGGTCAACGCGTCGGAGCCGGTTGAATCTGCAGCCGTTGGATCGCTCCGCGCTGGTGGCCAGTTCGCGCCAGATGGTGCGCCTATGCCGTCGAGCGTTTCCCAAGGAGGCCGACATGGCCGCTTTCCCAACCTGCAGCCCGGCCGGCGACCAGCTGCTGCGCCTGCGGCGGGAGATTCACCGGCTCGGGATGATCGTCCGGGTCGCCGGTGAGATCGATCTGTTGAGCCACCTGGAGCTGCGCGCCGAGGTGTTCGATGCCTGTGACGCCGTCCGGCCGCCTACTCCGGTCGTACTCGACCTGACCGACGTCGAGTTCCTGGCATCGGTGGGCCTGACCGAGTTGCTGCTGTGCCACGAGCGGGCGAGCATCGCGCGGACCCCGCTGCGGGTCGTCGCGAGCGATCGCAGAGTGTTGCGGCCGATCGAGGTCACCGGCCTGTCCGGGCTGCTCGACATCTATCCGAACGTGGATGAGGCCCTGGCCGCGTAACCGGCTAGCGGCGCAGGTCCGCGTCCGGCTCCTCGCCGGTCGCGATGACGTGCTCGGCGATGTCCCGCAGCTTGATGTTGCGGCGCTGGGAGGCGGCCCGCAGCCCGTCGAACGCGGCCGCGGCGGTGAGCTTGTGGCGCTCCATCAGGATGCCGACGGCCTGGCCGACGAAGCGGTGGCTGTCGATCGCGGCGCGAAGGTTGCTCTCGGCCGTGGCGTGGCGGGACTCGCGCAGGGCGCGGTCGAGCCCGGCGGAGAGGATCTCGCCGAGCATGTCGGCGAGGATGTGCTCGTCGGGCGTGACCGGCCGTCGGGCCGGGAACTGCGTCCAGACCACGTGGGTGACGCCGCGCGTGGGGTCGGCCGGCGTGGCCGTCACGAGCAGGCCGGACTGGACGCCGGCTGACCCGGGTGCCCGCCGGCAGGCGCCCTGCAGGTCCGCGCGCACCCGCTCGGGTAGCGACTCCCACCCGATCGGCCCGGCGGCGGTGATCACGGTGCGCGGCGGCCACGCCGACCGGTCGACCGTGGCGATGACGGTGTCGCCGTCGAACACCTCGCCGAAACCGTGCACGGTCGCGGCGAGCAGTTCGACCGCATCCAGCGGCGCGGCCAGCGCGGCGGCGAGCCGGGCGGCCGCCCCGCGGTGGGCCTGCAGGTCACGTTCGCGGGTGATGTCGCGGATGCTGCCGACGAGCATCGCGTCTCCGCCGCGCTCGTCGACGACGCTGGTGGCCGAGATCCGCGCCCAGCGGCCGTGCCCCTCCCGGTGCCGCAGGGGAACCTCATAGGTGCCGGTCCCCTCGCGCAGCAGGTGCGCGTGCGCGTCCTCGAGCATGCGGCGGCCGGCCGGGTCGTCGGCCGCGGACGGCCACCACGGGTAAGGCGGCGAGTAGGGGGTGTCCCGCTGGCCCCATCCGGTGATCCGGCCGAACGCCTCGTTGACCTCGACGATGACGCCGGCCTTCTCGCTGACGAACACACCGTCATCGAGGGCGCGCACGATCGCCGCCCGCCACGCCGCGTCCCGCGAGCGGGCCCGCGCCCGGTCGAGGTTGGCGCGCAGCCGGGTCAGCAGGTCGGCCGCGGAGAACGGCTTGACCAGGTAGTCGTCCGCGCCCGCGGCGAACCCCTCGGCGGCTGCTTCCTCGCCGGCCCTGGCGGACAGCAGCACGACCGGCAGGTTGCGCAGCACCGGATCCGCCCGGATGGCCGCGAGCAGGCCGAACCCGTCGAGCTTCGGCATCATCACGTCGGCCAGCAGCAGGTCGGGCCGGCGGCGCCGGGCCATCGCCAGCGCGTCCGCCCCGTTCGCGGCCAGCTGCAGGTCGTACTGGCCGGTGAGCAGGTCGCTCAGGTACTCGCGCAGATCCCGGTTGTCCTCGGCGATCAGCAGCAGCGGTCGCAGCGACCCGGTTCCGGCCGGTGCGGCGCCGTCGGTGGCGGCCGCCCACTCCAGGGCCTCCTCGACGAAGGGCGCCGCGGGCCCGCTGGAATCGTGGGTGGTGCCCCACCGGGTCGCCTCCCGCGCGTACGGGAGCCGGACCGTGAACGTCGACCCCACCCCGGGCTCCGACTCGACCGCTACCGACCCGCCGAGCAGCCGCAGCAGCTCCGAGACCAGCGCCAGCCCGATGCCGCTGCCCTCGTGGGAGCGGCCCTGCGCGCCGCGCACCCGGTGGAACCGGTTGAACAGGTCGGGCAGGTCCTCGGCGGCGATGCCGACGCCCGTGTCGCTCACGAGCATCTCGACGTGGTCGCCGGCGTCGCGCAGCCGCAGCGTGACCTCGCCGGTCATCGTGTACTTCAGCGCGTTGGAAAGCAGGTTCAGCACGATCCGGTCCCACATCTCCCGGTCGACGCCGACCGGCCTGGGCAGCGGGGGAGCGTCGATCGTGAACCCGAGCCCGGCGCGTTCCATCGCCGCGGAGAAGTTGACCGCGATCTCGGTGGTCGCCCGGGCCAGGTCGACCGCGACC
>DASSUA010000392.1:0-2819 GCA_035707525.1 Pseudonocardiaceae bacterium | reverse complement strand
GCGCATCCTGCTCGAGCCGCAGAACGTGGTCACCCGCAACACCCGGACCGGCAGGCTGCGCGTCCGGCTGGAGAACACTCAGGGCTGGGGCACGCTGCGGGTCCGCCTCTACGGACGCGATCCGGAGGGCGCCGTCCGTTTCTCCTTCGCCCCGGACGTGCTCGATATTCCGCCGGGGCAGATCGGCTGGTCGGCGGTAAGGATCTCGGCCCCGCGGCCGGACGGCGGCAAGGAAAAGACCAGGCAGATTCAGGTAATGGCGAACGACGGCAACGCGGCCATCGAGGCGACCGGCAGCTTCGCGCAGTCCTCGGCGAACCTGCGCCCGTACCTGCGAGTCCTGCTGACCCTGCTCGGCGCGCTGCTGGTTGCCGTGGGGGCATTTCTGCCGTGGCTGGGCGGCGACCAGGCGGGCGGGCTTTTGACCATGGACGCCTTCGCCGAAAGCGTCGAGTACTTCGGGCAGCTTTCGACGAACGAAACCCCGGAATACGACCAACTGGCCCGGGCGGCGGCGCCGTTCCTGCGGGTCGGGTTCCTGATATTGGCGGCATTCATGCTGTTCGGGCTCACCGGCACGAGCGGGAGGCTCACCCGGGTGGCCGCGCTGCTCGTCGTGCTGACAATGACGGCGGGCATTGTCGTCTACTCCATCCTCGTGGGTGCCGACGGGCTCGCTCGCGGGTCTCTCGTAGTGGTGTTTGGCGGGATAATCGGGTTCGCCGGCGGGCTGTTCGTGAAGCGCTGAATGCCTATTGGGCAATGCTGCCGCCCAGGGACGGGCGCACGGCTGACCTGCACGCACCCATGGTCACCGGCGCCGCGCCGGCAGTGACCAGCGGCGCCTGAGGTGTAACAAGCGACGGCCCAACAGGTATGCAATGAGTGTTTGGGATGGAAAGGCGGCCCAGGCGGTGCGGTTCCAGTGCTAGCCGGCCGGCCGGAAGCACATGGGTTGCGACGTGGCCGGCTCTTTGATCGGCTATCCGACCTAGCCCGGCTGACGCTGGTCCTGGCACCAGCGGGCTCGGGCAAGACGACGCTGCTCGCGCAGTTCGCCAGTACCGTGCCCAGTACCGTCGTCTGGCACCGGGCCGACCGCGTCGACGCCGATCCGGCGCATTTGGTGGCCCGGCTGGACCGGGCGTTTCGGGCCGATCAGACCGCCGCCGGTGGCACCGTAAGCCTCGACGACCTGCTGCACAGCATCGAGGTTGCCACGACCCGGCAGCCGGCGACGCTGATCGTGGACGATGCGCAACTGCTGCTCGGCTCGCCGGCCGAGGAACTGCTGGAGAGTGCGCTGGCCAAGGCGCCCCGGGCGCTGTCGGCGGTGCTCGCCTCCCGGCGGGCACCCGGACTCAACCTCTGCCGGGCCGAGGTGGGCCCGGTGGCCGTGATCGGCGCCGACGACCTGCGCTTTCGGGCCTGGGAGGTGGAGCAGCTGTTCCGCGATGTCTACGGCCAGCCGCTGCCGCCCGACGACATCGCGATGCTCGCTCGCCGCACCGACGGCTGGGCGGCCTGCCTACACCTGTTCCACCTGTCGACGATGTCGCGGCCACTGGCGGACCGGCGCCGCGCCGTGCGGGCACTCACCGGTGGGCCGCGATATGCCAGGACGTATCTCGCCAGGACCATCCTGGACGAGCTGCCCGCCGACCTGCGCGGATTCCTGTCGCGCACGGCGGTCTTCGAGGCCCTCACCGCGCAACGCTGTGACGGCCTGCTCGGCACGGCGGACGCCTACCGGCAGCTGCGGCGGCTGGAGCGGCTCGAGGCGTTGACCACCTCGGACGACGGTGGCCGCACGTTCCGGCACCACGAGGTGCTCAGGCGGCACCTGGAGAGCGCGCTGTTCGACGAGCTCGGCCCGGCCGACACCGGACGCTGGTACGCCAGGGCGGCGGCGCTGCTGGAGCGGGAGGACGCACTGGGTGAGGCCGTGCGTGCCTACGTGCGCGCCGAACGGTGGGAGGAGGCCGCCCGGCTGCTACGCGCCGACGGCGCCAGGGTGATCTCGACGGACCCCGGCACGGTGTGGCAGGACCTGCTGCCGGCGCACCTGGTCGACGAGGACCCGTGGCTGACCCTGGCGCTGGCGCGGCGGCTGGCGATGGAGGGCCGCCTGCCCGTGGCCTCCTCGCGCTACCAGCGGGCGGAGCAGCTGTTCCCCGACCCCGCCGACCGCGAGCGTGCCGCCACCGAGCGGCGCCTCGTCGAGCTGTGGATCGATGGGCGGCCGCATCCCGCGCTGCACTGGACGGATCGGCTGCGGCTGGCGGTCGGCCGACACCCCGGGCAGGCGCGGCCGGGTGGGCCCGCGTCGCCTGGCGACCTGCTGGGCGAGGCCGTGGCGGCCATGCTCACCGGCGACCTGACCGCACCCGCGCGGCGGCTCGGCGGCCTGCTGCCCGATCAGGAGGGGGAGCACCTCGTGCCGCTGGCCGTGCGGCTGGTGCACGCGATCGCGGAGTCCGCGTCCGGCCGGGCCGTGGATGGCTCGGTCGATCGCCTGGCCGCCGACGCGGAGCGGGCCGGAATGGCGTGGGTCGCCCGGCAGGCGCGGGTGCTGGACGGGTTGATCGCCGGCGACGGTGCCGCCATCGACCGGGTGGCGCGGGAGTGTGAGTCGGCCGGCGACCGGTGGGGCGCGCTGCTCGCGCGGGCGGCCGGTGCGCTGCGCCGCCTGCTCGCCGGTGAGCCGTCGCAGGCCGGCTGGCAGGACGCGATCGTGCGGTGTCAGGCCCTGGACGCCGCCAGCGTGCAGGCCTGGTTGCTCGCCGGCCGCGCGCTTGCCGCCGCCGCCGAAGGCGCGC
>DASSUA010000391.1:0-7188 GCA_035707525.1 Pseudonocardiaceae bacterium | reverse complement strand
GGCGGCGCGGCGGACGGCGGTGGCCTGCTCCGGCAGGTCCTGGATCTCGAACTCGGTCACCGGGCAACCTTCTCATCACCCACCGACATTCCGTGGGCGGTGCCCCGCCGGTGCCCGATCAGCAGGGAATCGTGACCGCCTGCAGGCTCAGGGCCGCCGGGGTGATGGTCGGCGTCTCGTCGTCGACGTACGCGGGCTCGGTGGACTGGCCGCAACCGCCGTCGGCGTGCAGGCCGGCCTGGAACTGGCAGTCGACGCCGTTCTTCTGGGCCGACCTGATCGCCGGCAGCCCGAGCGTGGGGGCCTGGATGCAGTCCTCCCACGGGTGCTCCGGGTTCAGCACCACCAGCTGCCCGGTGTAGCTGGCGCCCGACCACAGGCAGATCTGACCGCTTGAACACGCTGCCGCCGGTGTCGCGGAAACCGCTGCCGGTCCGGTCACCGCGGCGCCTACGGCCGCGATGGCCGCGACCACGGCCATGAACCCCAAGGAACGCGCCGTCATCGTCGACCTCCCATCCGTGATCGCACGAACTCGCCTGAGCCTAGGGCGCCGCCGCCGCTCGCGCGCTGCGCCGTGCAGCTCAAACGGCGCTGGTCGTGGGCCCCGCGGCGCGGGACGCCATGGCTTCCTGGCCGATGGGCGCTCGTGAAACGTGGGCGTCATTCGCTCCTTGTTGGGGAACGAATGACGACCACGTTTCGTGGAACGGGGTCAGCCGGTCAGCAGGACGAACTGCTGGCGCGCGGTGTTCGCGCACGTGTAGAGGCGAAGCCGCGGGTAAAGGGAGGGGGACGCCAGTTCGATCGTGGCGCATAGTTGTGAACGCACGTGCACGATGTGCACGGTGTTGGTCGTGGTGTCCGGCCGGAAGCGCCACAGTTCGTGCGTGTGGCCGACGCAGTCCACCTGGATGACCAGCGTGCCCTCGACGATGGGGGTGGTGGTCGGGACCGTCATGCAGCCCCGGGTGCCGTTGTTGACCACACGGGTGCCAACCGTCGCCGAGTCGCGGTCTATGGTCCACTTCTGCAGGTCACTGTCTACCCGCGGCCGCATCGTCACCAAGCGCGTGTCAAGTGCGGCGGTGGCGAACGAGCGCAGTTCCGCGTCGGCGATCCTCACCACCTCGGGTGCGGCATTAGCCATCGGTGCGGCCAGGGTGCCGGCCAGAACCATGGCGGCGACGAACGCCAGCCTGACTGCGCGCATCATCGGTCCTCCTCTACGGGTTCGGGGTGTTGCCGAGCACAAGTCTCCAGCGATACCGGCCCGGCCGGCAGAACCCAGGCGGCATACTGTGTTCACCCGTTCGCACACGGCGACAGGAGCCGGAAGGCTCGCCGCCGAATGCGCAGTCGATCAACGTTTGGGTAGCCAACCGATCCGCATCAGCCCCAACCAATGACAACCAATGACGATCCCCTCGGGAGAAATTGTCAGGATCAATTCCGGATGGCGAGAGTGATCGAATTGTCTGAGTGAACCGCATGGTCCGCCAGGTGGGCATGCAACCGGCTAGTTGAGGGCGGGCCAGTTACTCGTGCGGCTGCGGACGTAGGGCTTGTCGCCGCCGTTCTCGATCGGGATGAGTCGGCCGGCCAGGATCTCGTCGGCCGCCTCGCGCAGCGATACGCCCTTGTCGGCGGACAGCTGGGCGATGGCGCCGGTGACGACGGCGGCCGCGAAGGACGTGCCGCTCCAGGTGACCCAGCCCCAGTGCGGGTCGAGCTGCTCCGATTCGATCAGCGCCGGGCCGGCGACGTGCACGCCGTTGGTGTAGGCGTGCACCCAGTCACCGTGGTTGCTGAAGTCGGCTCTCGGTGGCGGGGCGCCCCGGTGAGCGGGCGGCGGTGTTTCATCCACCGCGCCCACGGCGATGATCAGGGCATGATCGGGACCGAGGTCGATGGCCGCCGGATAGCGGGGCTCGGGCGAGGAACTGTTGCCCGCCGCGGCGACCACGACCGTGTCGGCCGGCAGGCAGCGCAGCGCCCGGACTATCTCCGGTGGCTCGAACCTCTCGGTGGCATGGCCGGTGAAGGACAGGTTGATCAGCCGGACGTCGTCGCGTGCGAGCTGCCCGACGGCGTCGGCGACGGCCTCGTCCTCGACGTCACCGGTGTTCCTGTCCAGCACGCCCTTCAGGTCTACCACGGCGCTTGGCGCCTCGCGGAGGATGACGCCGGCCACGAAGGTGCCGTGCCCGTCGAGGTCGGGCCTGGTCGGGCGTTGCCCGCCGCGCACCTCCTCGTCGGCGGGCGCGAACCGGACGCGATCGTCCAGGAACGGGTGCGGCCGGCCGTCGCGCAGCAGCACGCCGGTGTCCACGACGCCGACCTGCACCACGGGCGTGGGCGGCTGCTCCGGGGAAACCGACAGCTCGATCGGGGTCGGGCTGCCGACGGCGCCGCCGACGCGACCACCGTTCACGGTGAACCGGCTCGCGGTGAAGATGTGCGGGCTCATTGGCGACTCCCTTTTTCCCGTGGTGCAGCAAAGTAGCCATTGTGTCGTTGTACGGAGACGCGGAGTCCGCCAGAAGTACGCCTAATGTTGGACGAGCGCTGAGCCGGGCGTCCGAAGCGGTGGACCTGGCGTTCACCGAGCCGCGGCGGGCGCTGAGGCTGGCCGAGTCGGCGCTGGCAGAGGCCGCACAGGCAGAGCCAGCCCAAGCAGAGCCAGCCCAAGCAGAGCCAGCCCAAGCCGGCACGGGGGCTTCCGAGGCGACCGCGGTGGCCGAGCGCGCCCTCGGTATGGCGTGCACCGCGCTGGAGCGGTTGGCCGAGGCGGAACGGCACCTGCGGGCGGCGATCGCGGTGGCCGTCAGGGCGAACCTGCCGGTCAGGGCGGCCGAGGCCAGAGGGTCCTTGAGTTACGCGCTCACGCTGACCGGGCGGACGGCCGAGGCGCTGCGTGAGGTGGACCGGGCCACGCCCGCGCTGGATGGCCTGCCGGCGGCGAGGCTGCGGATGCTGCGCTCGCTCGTGCTCGCCGAGGCCGGGCGGTTCGACGAGGCCGCGGCCGGATACGCCGACGCGCTCGACACGCTTCGGTGCGCCGGCGGCGACGAGCTGCTGGAGGCCGACATCCGCACCAACCGCAGCATGGTGCGCGTCCAGCGGCGGGACTGGCGGGGCGTCGAGGACGATCTGCGCCGGGCGCACGAGCTTTACTCGGCGAGCAGGCACACGGGGCGGACCGCCATGGTGCAGCACAACCGCGGCCTCGCCGCGGCGGCCAGGGGCGATCTGCCGGCCGCGCTGCGCTGTTTCGACGACGCCGAGCGCCGCTACCGGGCGGCCGGCCGCGACCTCGGGCTGCTGCCGGTGGAGCGCGCCGAGGCGCTGCTGTCGGCTCACCTTGTGCCTGACGCCCGCCGCGCCGCCGAGCACGCCGTCGCCGAGTTCGAGCGGCGGCGCAACGCGGTCGATCTGGTGCAGGCACGGCTGCTGCTGGCCCGCGCAGCGCTTCTGGACGGCGACCCGGCGACCGCGCTGGCCGAGGCCGAGCGCGCCAGGTCCTCGGCGATCCGCCAGGGCCGGCGGGCCTGGGCGGCGCTGGCGGCGTATTACGCGCTGCGGTCCCGCTGGCAGGGCGGCCGGGCCGGCGTGGCCACAGTGCGCGCCGGGCGGCGCGTGATCCGTGCCCTGACCGACGCGGGCTGGGCGGTGGCCGCGCTGGACGCCCGCCTGATCGTCGCCAGGATCGCGCTGGAGCGTGGGCAGGCGGCGACGGCCAGGCGTGAGCTGGCCGAGGCGGCCGGAACCCGCGAGCGTGGACCGGCGGAGCTGCGGGCCGGTGCCTGGCACGCCCAGGCGCTGTTGCGGCTGTCCCACGGTGACCGGCGCGGCGCGGCCAGCGCCCTGCGGGCCGGCATGCGGGTACTCGACCGGTTCCGGGCGAGTCTGGGGGCCACCGAGCTGCGGACGCACGCCTCCGGCCACGCCAGCGAGCTGGCCGGGCTCGGGCTGCGGCTGGCGGTCGAGGACGGGCGGGCCGGGCAGGTGCTGGCGTGGGCCGAGCGCTGGCGGGCCAGCGCGCTGCGGCTGCGGCCGGTGCGGCCACCGGACGACGCGGGCCTGGCCGCCGACCTCGCCGAGTTGCGCCAGGTGACCGTCCGGCTCTCGGACGTCGTCGGCGCCGGCGGGACCGACCCGGGCCCGCTGCTGCGTCGCCAGGCCGCGCTTGAGGACGCGGTGCGTAGGCGGGCCTGGCTCGCCGGCGGCGGCCAGACCCACCAGCCCGCCACGCTGGCGGCGCTGGGCGCGGCGCTGGGTCCCGCAGCCCTGGTCGAGTACGTCGACGCCGGTGTTTCGCTGCACGCGGTCGTGGTCAGAGCCGGGCGCGTGCGCCTGCACCCGCTCGGCCCGTCCGGCGAGATAGAGCGGGAGCTGGATGCGCTGCGGTTCGGCCTGCGGCGGCTGGCCGCGCAGGTCGGCTCGCGACAGTCGCTGGCGGCAGCCGCGGAGCTGGTCGGCGACCGGGCCAGCCGGCTGGACGGGCGGCTGCTCGAGCCGCTGCGCGCCGATCTCGGTGACGGGCCGCTGGTCGTCGTGCCGACCGGCGCGCTGCACGCTACGCCGTGGGCGGCGCTACCCAGCTGCACCGGCCGGCCGGTGTCGGTCGCACCGTCGGCCACCCTGTGGCATCGGGCCGCCACCTCCACGGGTTCGTCCGGTCCGCCGCTGCTGGTGGCCGGGCCCGATCTGCCGCACGCGGCGGCCGAGGTGGGCGAGCTGGCGCGCCGCTACCCGCAAGCCCAGGTGCTGACCGGCGCACACGCCAGCGCCGGCGCCGTGGCCGCGGCACTCAACGGAGCCGGCCTGGCGCACCTCGCCGCGCACGGCCGGTTCCGGTCCGACAACCCCCTGTTCTCCTCGCTGCGGCTCGCCGACGGCCCGCTGACCGTGTACGACCTGGAACAGCTCGACCGGCCGCCGCGGCACGTCGTGCTGCCGGCGTGCGACTCCGGGCTGTCGGCCGTGCACCCCGGCGACGAGCTCATGGGCATGAGCACCGCGCTGCTCGCCCTGGGCACCGGCAGCCTCGTGGCGGCCGTCTGCGCGGTGCCGGACCAGGCCACCAACCCACTCATGCTGCGCTATCACCAGCACCTGCACGCGGGCACCGGCCCGGCCGCCGCACTCGCCGCCGCCCAGCTCGAGCTCCGCGGCGACGCCACCTCCCCGGAATGGGTGACCGCCATGGCGTTCGTCTGCTTCGGCGCCGGCTGAGCCGACGACGTTCGAGTCTGGATTTCCGGCAGTGGCGTAGCCGCCTGGTGCACGCCCGGCCCGCGACGTCGTCCTCGCCCACCTGCTGCCCGCGCTCCAAACCTGCTGAAGCCGGCCGCCTACTCGCGTTCGATCTTGCGCAGGCCCTGGCTGGGCGTCCACCACTCCACGACGAGCCTCGTGGCGTTCTCGTTGAGGTGGGTGTGTACGACGTCGGCGATGTCGGCGCGGAAGAGGTCGCCCTCGGGCGCTTCGGTGGTCGGGCCGGCATGGATCGCCCGCCCGGAGATCTTCGCCTCGCCCGGCCACTGCGCTTCCGAGCCGTCGACGGGGTCGACCGTGGCGCTGTGCAACGCGAACCGCGGATCCCGACGCAGGTCCGCGCCCTTGCGCGCGTTCGGCATCGAACCGAAGGTCAGCTCGCCATCTTCGAAGGCCGCCTCGACCCCGGAGATCCGCGGTGATCCGTCGGCTCGCAAGGTGGCGATCGTCTTGTGCCGGTGTGCGTCGAACAGCTTCCGCACACGCTGCGCGAACTCGGGCTGCGCGCGCTCAACGTCCCGCCAAGCCGTCATGAGCCCACTATCGCACCGGCCACGGAGGTGATGCCCCCCCGTCGCGCCGGACGGTATTGGTCATGTAGTGAACGAGGCGGGGTGCCGTCGACGTCGAGGAATCCATACTGTCCGGTCAGTTCAGCGGCCACGACCGCGGCCAGCCTGCGCATTTGAAGCTCGCCGGTACGTAAAGGACCTCGTGCCGAGCGAAGATCATCGTTGGCGAATATCCGGTACCCCCGTAAGGGCCGCTTCCGGGCCCTGGAATGATGCGCTGACCGGTTTGGGAATTGTGATCTTGTAAGTGGGGTGCCAGGAGGGGTGTGATGTGGCGCTGGTATTCGTGAGCTACCGGACAGGTGATGCCGCGCACGTCGCCGCGGCGGTGCATGAGCGACTGGTAGCGGCATTCGGACCGGGGCAGGTGTTTCGTGACGCTCGCTCGATGGGACCGGGTGAGCGGTATCCGTCGACCATCCGGTCGGCGCTGCGACGGGCCGACGTTGTGGTAGCCGTCATTGGGCACCAGTGGCTGGCGGCCAATGAGCATGGGCAACGGTTGGTTGATCGCGAGTGGGACTGGGTGCGCTGGGAGATCACCACGGCGGTCGAGTTCGGCATTCCGATCGTGCCGGTGCTGGTAGACGACACGCCGTTGCCCGATGCGGCGGCCTTGCCTGGCCGGATGGCAGAGCTGGCGCGGTTTCAGGTGGCGCGGGTGCGGCACACCGATCAAGGCCCGGACCTGGACCGGTTGGCCGCGGCTCTGGTCGAACGGGTTCCCGCGTTGACGCAGAGTCGGACGCCAGTACCGATCCCGTCGACTGGGCCGCGCTCGCGGATGCCGGCCAGGCTCGGAGTTCGTGGTCGCGCTTTAGGGATATCGATCGCTCTTGTGGTGGCGCTGGCCGGCACTGGCCGGCACTGCCGTAGCGGCTTTTACGGTGGGCCGGAACTCGGTGGACCCAGCGGGGTCCGTGACGATCCCGAACTCTTCGAGTTCCGTCACTGGCCCGCATGCGGTCCCGCACTCCCTCCGGTTGCTCTATCCTGATCCCGACAAGGTGACGGATGTATCGTGGGGCATCACGGTCAAAGTGAAAGGGCGGCCTCCGGAAGGTCATACCATCTGGACCGGCTATAGGGCCACCGACGGGGCCGGGAAGCCGACGGGATCGCACACGTCAATGCTTTGGGTAAGCGAAATAGCGGATGGTATTTGGGAGACAGTCAACTGCTTCGGTGTCAGCGACAAGCCCGGAGCGCTCTTCGTCGTCTACGCGTACCTCGTGCCCAAGGCGACCGACGAACACTGGCGGCTGGTGGAAAAGAGGGCGCACGGCATTCTCCAGAAGGCTCCCTACGAACTCGGGCGTGACGGGGCGGGCGAAAT
>DASSUA010000390.1:0-7793 GCA_035707525.1 Pseudonocardiaceae bacterium | reverse complement strand
CAGGGTGGTGCGCAAAGTCGTTTTTGCTGGTCATGGTGTGGTTTCGGGGTGTTGGTGCAGGCCCATGATGGTGAGGAGTAGGTGTGGGTTGTTGCGGATTGTGCGGATGGTGGCGGCGATCTTGTGGTGGCCGGCTTGTCGGATCAGTCCGATCACGAGGTTACGTAGGGTGGCCATGATGCGGGGGCGGGCGGCGGTGTTGACCTGCGAGGCGTCCTCACGGAACGTGACGTCTCGGACCCAGTGGATTTTGTTCTCGATCGCCCAGTGCCCCCGCACGTAGCCGGCCAGGTGTTCGGGGGCGGCTTCGCGGGCTGAGAGGCTGGTGACCCCGAGTACCGCGACCGCGGTGTGCACCTGCACCTTCTTGTATTTGCGGCTGCCCTTGGTGCGTTTGCGGACGGTGCGGGTGGTGTAGCGCTCGATGAGGAACACCTGCGCAGCGTTGGGGAAGCCCAGGTCGGCGGGGGCGTCGGTCACCTGGATGGTGCGCCGTTCGCGGCGCCCGTGGCCGGTGTCGCTGCTGTGGTGGCTGATCGGCACGCTGGCCCAGTCCAGACAGTTGAGCCGGTCGAAGAGACCTTTCTGGTTCTGTTTGACGATCATCACGTAGTGCGCCAGCAGGTCCTGGGTCAGGAACGTGGCGTGGGCGCGCACGGTGTGGGCGGCGTCCATGGTGAACACGCAACCGCCGACCGGCACGGGCAGTGCGCGCAGCAGCGGTTGGAACTCGGGCACCTCGTTGGTCTTCGCCCCGATCAGCCGCTCGGCGATCACCACCGACTGGTCGTGGGTGGCCGCGGCCAGCAGATACGGAATCTGCCCATCGGCGCCGACCGCGCCGCGCATCGCCTTGCCATCCACCGCGATCGCCGGCAACACCACCGGGCCGGCCACCGGCGCCCCGGTCGCGGTGATCCCGGCCTTGCCAGCCAGATAGCCGCCCACCTCATCGGCCAGCCCCTGCGCGCCCAGCACCGCCACCACCCGCTCAACGGTGTCCGGATGCGGCGGCGTGCACACCCCGTCGGCATCCCGGCGACAGCCCAACGCCGCCAACACCTGCTGATCCGCCGCGGTGATCCACGCGGTGATCTCGGTCAGCGTCACACACCCGGACAGCACCGCCGCCGTGCACAACCCCAACATCGTGGCCAACCCGTGGCGAACCCCCCGCCGGTCCCGCGGATCCGCCACCGCGGCAAAACACTCCAGCAGACTGCCGCCACTGACCCGATGCAACGCCGCCGCCCGCGTCACCAACACCGCAATCGCGGCATCCTGAGCCGAACCAACCTGCTGGGCACTGGCACACTCAACGCGCAACGGAGCCACCAATCGGACAACGGATCCTTGACCAATCCCTGTCCTACCGGGGCTCCGTTGCCCTCATCCCGTCCGACACGCCGTCATGATCATCCTGTAACCATCACGCAAAGTCACCCCGCCCCGAACCCACCACCCCACCCGCCCACCCCACAGCGACTACCCAACGTCACCAAAGTCGCCGTCACCCAGCCACCCACCCAACGGCGCCAGCACCACCAGCAAAATCACTCAACACCCCAGCTGACCAGGGCAAACGACTTTGCGCATCACCCTGATGCTGCCGACAGGCCTGCTCAGGGACTCGGCGATCGCCTTGTAGTTGGGCCTGTCCACGAAGGCGGCGATCCGCAACAGTTCCTGGCAATCGGGTTCCAGCCGGCGCAGGTTGCGCCACAGGCACAGGTTCTGCTCGTCGTCGGCGACCGCGTCGTCGATATTCCCGGCCGGGTCGGGCCAGTCGGGCGGGTCGATATGGTCATCGCGTCGCGACCGTTCCCGCTCATGCCAGGCCAGCCTCTTGGTCACGGTGATCAGCCACCCCGCGACCGCCTCCGGCGCGCGGATTTGCGAGAGGCTCTCCACGAACGCGAGCCATGCCGACTGCGCCACGTCAGAGGCCGCATCGGCATTGAGCCCCTGTGCCCTGGCCACGTTCCAGACCAGCGGCATCAGCTCGTCGATGATGCCGTCCAGCGCGTGGCGGTCCCCGTTCTGCGCCCGCCGCATCCGCTCGCCCAGGGTGGGCACCGCGGCCGGCCGGTCAGCATCCGCGATCATGTCAAGTTTCCTCCCGCATCGCAGAGTGCCCGGGTTCTCCTTGCAGTGGCTTCGGCCGCGGTGACCCGGGTCAGCGGCGGCATCGGAACGGTTGGCGACAGCAGGCAGCCGGCCACCTTCGAGGCGAACGTGCCGGCCGCGAAGGAGGTGCCGCTCCAGATGCCGAACCCCGACCAGTACTCGTCCGGGTCATAGCCGGCGCGCGCCTGTGCCGGGTGGATCCGGGACGGGGGGCGGCTGCCCTGGATGCAGTCCGGCAGCGTGCTTACGACGGCGTAGCCGGGCGCCCACTTGTCGGCCGACCTGCCCACATTGCTGAAGATCGCGGTCTGGGTCGAGTTGGCCAACGCGCCAACGCCGTACACGAAGTCATACGCCGCCGGATAGATTTCCGCACTGGTGGCGTCGTTTCCGGCCGCCGCGATCAGGATCACCCCCAGGCCAGCCAGCTCGTACAGGACGTCGTGAAGGGCGCGGGAGGCGTCGGGCTGCTCGAGGTAACCGCCGAACGCCATGAGCACGATATCGACGAAACCGGCGACCTCCTCCGCCGTCGCGCCCTCGCGCTGCGCTGTCAAGACGCGTGTCTTGAGCTCGGTCAACCGCTGTACCAGGACCGCTTCGTCAACGGTGCCGTCGCTGCTCATGACCGGAACCGGCAGTACGCGCGCGTTCGGGGCGAGCTGCCGGACGATGCCGGCGAGGAACGTTCCATGGCCACTGTGCGAGTCCACCTCGCCGATCAGCGGGTTAACCCGGTCCGGCGAGCACTCCTGGTTATCTCCGGGCGGCAGCAGCGACGCGTCGACGAAGCCGTCGTTGCCGTCCCTGCCCAGCCATGGATGCGTGCCGCAGCAGCCGGTATCGAGAATCGCCACGACCGGGCGGCGGAGCCCCGGCTCCAACACGGTCCGGGCCGGCGGCTGCTGCGGCAGGTAGACCGGCAGCTTTCCGGTGCCGTCGTGGTGGCCCTCCATGCCCGGGGTGCCGAGCAGCGGATGACCGGTCAGGTCCTGCGCCACGAACAGGTGCCGCAGGCCGATGCGGGCGATCTTGTCGGACAGTGGCCGCGAATGATTGGCGCCCGCGACCTGTAGCGCCTGCCTGACCGCCCACGCGTCGATCGGCCGCTCGAGCCACTGGTTCTCGGCCCTGACCAGCCGGACGGGAGTCAGCGGACCCTGCTCGGCGGACAGCCGCGGCGCGAGCTTGAAAGCGACGAGGACGCGCGCCAGGACGCCGGCGATGTCGTTGTCGTGCCGCAGGTCCGTCGGAACGAGCAGCCATTCCGGCAGATAGATGGTCGGGGCCAGCGCCGAGCCGTCGAGGGCCGGAACCGCCGCCACCGGGTCGAGGATCTTGGCCTGGCGCCGAACCAGCGCATTGCCGTCCCACGGGTGAACCGAACGCGGTGAGCCGTGCCGTTCCTCGGCCGCAAAAGATGTTGACATTGTCTCTCCCCCAGGTTCATCTCTCGTGAGCACAGTGAAGCGGTCCATCTCCGGGATACCGCACCAAAGATAACGACTCGATAACGTCAGTATGCCGGTTTGGTTGGCTGCGGGGGCCGGGGCGTGCTCGTGGCCGCGTCTGGTCGTGCGAAGTGTTTCGACGACGCTCGAAGGATGCCCCCCGGTGCGCGCCGTTCTCTCCATGCTCCCTGCGTCCTTGCTCGCAGCGCCACGGGGGGAAACGTGAGAAAAATCCTGATCCTGTCGTTCGTCGCCGCTGTCGCCCTGACTTCGATGCCGGATACCGTTTGCCCACGAATTCAGGTTCGGCTGGGCGCGCGTTCAAGAAAGCGACCATGTGACCCTTTGGTCAACTGCGGCGCGGTTTGTTGACCAATCCGTCATCGAGGTCGAGCGGATTGCACCTGTCCGGCAGGCGGCAGGGCGCCGGAGGATCTTGACGGCGTTGTCGCGTTTCTCCTGGAACAGCTTGTAGGCCTGACCCGTCTGGTCACGCCGCCGTACACCCCGTGCCTCCAAGCCGACCGCATCAGCTCGCAGGACCTCGGTCAGCTCCCTGCCTTGATCTGGCTGGCAGCGGCGGCCAGCACCGCGTCGGGATGGACGCCGAGCAGCGCCGGATCGGGTTCGCCGGTGAACTGCACGGCGCTGCGCAGCTCGTCGGCCGACAGCACCGCGTGCGGTCCGGGCGGTGGGCCCCACTCGCTGGCCGGAGCGGGGCCGAACAGCGTCACCGACGGCGTCCGGTACGCGTAGGCCAGGTGCGCGGTTCCGGTGTCGCCGCTTATGACCAGCGATGCGTCCGCGACCAGCGCGGCGAGCTCGGGCAGCGACGTGCGCCCGGCCAGCACGGTGCGCTCGTCGAGGCCGGCGGCCGCGGCGACGGACTGGGCGAGCGGCCGCTCCACGGCGGTGCCGGTGAGCACGATCCGGTTGCCGGCGGCGGCCAACCGGCGTGCGACCTCTGCGAAGCGCTGCGCCGGCCACCGCTTGCTGCCGTAGGCGGCGCCGCAGTGGATGGCGACCGCCGCCGGCGCCGGGCTCGGCACGTCCGGGCGGTCCAGGTAGAGGTCGCCGGGATCGGCGGGGATGCCGTGCGCGACGAGCAGTCGGCACCAGCGGTCCCGCTCGTGGATGCCGTCGACCCACTCCGGCCCCTGCCAGCCGTGCCCGCGGTGCCCGATGCGGCGCCCCGGGTTCAGCTGCTCGAGGATCTCGTTGCTGCGCGGCCCGGCCCCGTGCAGGTTGATCGCGACCTGCGGGAGCCGGGCCGCGGGCGGTAGCGGCTCCAGTCCGGCGACCGGAAGCAGCTGGTCAATGCATCTGGCCAGCCGCACGATCGGGTACAGCCAGCCGCTCGTGGCCAGCACGAACTGCTGCGCCGGCCAGAACCGGCGGATGGCGCGCAGCGCGGGCACGGCGACCAGCAGGTCGCCGAGCTTGAGTGCCCGCAGCGCCAGGATCACGGCCGGTCAGCGCTGCTCGGAGAACGCCTTGCTGACCGCGTTCGTGCGTTCACGATCTCCTCCTTCTACTCAGCTCCACCACGTCGGCGAGCACAGGCTCGATCGGGACGCCGGCGACGAAGGACTCGTCGTGCGCGCACCGCGGCGCGGTCTCGTCGGTGCAGTCGACGCCGCACACCGGGCACCTGCACGTCCACGAGATGTGCACCCGGTGCCTGGAGCGCCCGAGCGGGCCGGCGTTGATCACGTTGCCCACCCAGTAGACCGACACGGTGGGGCTGCCCACCGCCTCCGCCAGGTGCCGCGGCCCGCTGTCGTTTGCCAGCAGCACCCGGCAGCCGGCGAGCACTCCGGCGAGGCCGCCGGGCGTCAGCCGCCCGGCGAGCGGGCGCACCGCGGCCCGCCGGGCGGCCGGCAGCCGGTCGCGGGCGGCGCCGACCACCTCGGCCACCAGCCCGCCCTCCTCGGCGGTGCCGACCACGGCGGCGGCCCCGCCGGCGCGCTCCACGGCGGCCGCGATGGTCTCGCCGAACCGGGCCGCCGGCCAGCGCCGCCGGGGGTCGGTCGCGCCGGGGTGCACGGCCAGCACCGGCTCGGGCAGCCCGGCGAGGGCATCGGCCGCCCCGCTCAGATCGTCGCGCGTCACGGCGAGCCGCGGCACCAGGGCGACCGGGGGCGCCCCGGCCAGCCCGACCACCTCCAGTGCCCGCAGCGTCTCGTGCTGGTAGTAGCGGAACGGCACGCTGCGGGTCAGCGGCGCGGCGTCGGCGGTCCGGCAGCCGACCGACCAGCGCACGCCGAGCCGCCGCACGAACCCGTTGGACCACCGGCCGCCGCCGTGCAGTTGCAGGCCGAGGTCGAACGGCCCCGCCCGGCCGGCGATCTCGGCCGCCTCGGCGCCGCCCGAGTCCGGGTCGCTCGTGTCGGCCGGCAGCGTCAGCACCGAACCGACCGGGCCGGGACGCCCATCCAGCAGTTCCCGGTGCAGCGGCGAGCCGATCAGGACGATCTCCGCCTCCGGGTAGGCGGCGGCGAGCGACTCGATCGCGGGGAGGGCGAACAGCAGGTCACCGAGGCCGCCGCCGCGCACCACGGCGATCCGCCGCACACCGGGGAACGGCTCGAGGACCGGTCCGATGCCGGCCCGCGTCACGACCTGGGGACGGTCCGGTGTCACGACCGCTGGCCGGTACCGCGCGTCGGCCAGCTCTCGTCGACCGGCTCGTCCTTGGGCCCGGGGGAGTAGGCGCCGACCGAGGACGAGTAGGCCAGCGTGCCGATGCCGAGCCGGCCGACCGCCTCGAACACCCTGATCGCGCCGAGCACGTTGTTGCGCCAGGTGGTCACCGGGTCGTGCGTCGGCTGGAACAGCCAGGCCAGGTGCACGACCGCGTCGGCGCCCGCCAGGTGCCGGTCCAGGTTTTCGGCTTCGACGGTGTCCGACCTGGAGATGTCGACGGGCCACTGGCTCCGATGATCACTACACGAAGGGTCACGGCAACGGTCTACCCGCTGGTCGCCGGCCAAATCGGGGTTAGTCCTGCGGGTCGGCCGGGTAACCAAAGTGGCGAAAACCCCACTAGGAGGAGCGATAATGACTCTCGCACGCGAAATCATGACCGCTAACTGTGAGTGCATCTCGGAACGCTCGAACCTGAGCGAAGCCGCCCGGCTGATGCGCGACCTCGACGTGGGTTCCCTGCCGATCTGTGGCGACAACGACCGCCTGCTCGGCATGCTGACCGATCGCGACATCGTCGTGTCCTGCGTGGCCGACGGGCTCAACCCCACCGAGGTACCGGTCCGCGCGCTGGCCAAGGGCACGCCGGTGTACGTGGACGCCCAGGCGCCGGTCGAGGAGGTCATGCAGTGCATGGCCGACAACCAGATCCGCCGGCTGCCGGTGATCGACAACAAGCGCCTCGTCGGCATCATCAGCCAGGGCGACCTGGCCAGGGCCGTGCCGAACGCGCAGGCCGGCTCGGTGGTCGAGGAGATCTCCAGCTGATCACCGCTTCCTGATCACCGCTTCCTGATCACCGCTTCGCCATGAGGATGAAGCGCAGCGCGAAAGGGTCGAGCGTGCCGGGCACCGGCCGCTCGGCCCTTAGCTGTGCGGTGCCGCCCGTCGTGCCGTCGCAGGCCATCTCGTAACTGTTCAGCATCGTCGCCAGCGCCGCGCTCGTGGCCAGTAGCACCAGTTCGTGACCTGGGCAGCGACCGGGGCCGGCGCTGAACGGCAGCACGGACGGGTTGCCGGCCGCCCGGCCGTCGAGCCACACCCGCGGCGTGAACCGGTCCGCGTAGGCCAGCGCGTCGCCGTCCCGGTGCAGGAACGGTGTGAAGATCAGGAACGCGGTCCCGGCCGGGACCGTCGTGCCTTGGAAGGACGTGCCGGCGGTGCTGTCGCGCAGGATCGCCGGCGTGGTCGGCCACAGCCGGACCGCCTCCAGCGCGCAGGCCCGCAGGTACGGCAGTTCGTTGGGCCTGGCCGGGTCGAACCCGGCGGCCTGCTGGGTCGCCGCCCGCAGTTCCTCCGGGTGGTTGAGGAGCAGCGCGAGCGCCTGGAAGGCCGCGATCCCGGCGGCGTCGAACGCGAACAGCCATTGGCCGAACTGGTCGGTGGCGGCCGGTTCGGGGATCCGGCTGGCCCGCTCGGCGAGGCTGCCCGGCCCGGCGGCGTCCAGATACGCCTGCAGCATCGCGTGGAACCGCCAGCGGCGGCGGTCGCGCCGCGACTTGGCGAACG
>DASSUA010000389.1:0-21297 GCA_035707525.1 Pseudonocardiaceae bacterium | reverse complement strand
TCACGATGAAGTACCTCCACCACGCGAAGCGCGCGGGCGCGCGGGTAGCGGTCGTCAACCCCTACCGCGAGCCCGGCATGGAGCGCTACTGGGTGCCGAGCAACGTCGAGAGCGCGGTCTTCGGCACGAAGATCACCGACCGGTTCTTCCTGATCAACGTCGGCGGCGACATCGCCTTCCTCAACGGCACCCTGAAGGTCCTGCTCGCCAACGGGTGGGTCGACGAGACGTTCATCGCCGAGCACACCGCCGGCCTGGACGAGCTGCGCGCCGCGCTGGACGAGCAGCCGCTGGACGAGCTGGCCCGCCAGGCGGGGGTGCCGGTGAGCGAGTTCGAGGCGTTCGCCCGGATGCTCGCCGAGGCCAGGACCGCGGTGCTGGTCTGGAGCATGGGGGTCACCCAGCACGAGTTCGGCGAGGACAACGTCCGCGCGATCATCAACCTGGCGCTCACCAAGGGCTTCGTGGGCCGGGACAAGTGCGGCCTGATGCCGATCCGCGGGCACAGCGGTGTGCAGGGCGGGGCCGAGATGGGCGCCTACTCCACGGTGCTGCCCGGCGGTATGACGCTCGACGAACGGAGCGCCGCAAGATTCAGCGAGCTGTGGGGTTTTCCGATTGAGGCGACGCGCGGCCTCACCGCGCCGGAGATGATCGACTCGGCGCACGACGGGCGGCTCGACGTGCTGATCAGCTCCGGCGGCAACTTCCGCGAGGTGCTGCCCGACCCGGTGTACGTCGACGAGGCGGTCTCCCGCATCCCGCTGCGGGTGCACATCGACATCGTGCTGTCCGGCCAGATGCTGACCGAACCGGCCGACGTGGTGCTGCTGCTGCCGGCGGCGACCCGCTACGAGATGCCCGGCGGGGTCACCGAGACGTCGACCGAGCGGCGGGTCATCTTCAGCCCCGAAATCGAGGGCCCGCGCATCGGCGAGGCGCGCCCGGAATGGGAGATCTTCGTCGAGCTGGCCAAGCGCGTGCGGCCGGACGTCGCCGACCGGATCCACTTCGACGGCACTGCGGCAATCCGGGCCGACATCGCCCGGTCCGTCCCGCTGTACGCGGGCATCGAGAAGCTGCGCTCGTTCGGCGACCAGTTCCAGTACGGTGGCCCGCACCTGGCCGCCGGCTGGCGGTTCCCGACGCCCGACGGCAAGGCGCACTGGTCGGTCGTGCGGCCGCGGCGGGTCGAGGTGCCGGAGGGCCGCTTCGTGGTGGCGACCCGGCGCGGCAAGCAGTTCAACAGCATGGTGCACGAGAACACCGACCAGCTGACCGGAGCCGAGCGGGAGGCCGTGCTGGTCAGCCCGGTCGACGCGGCCCGGCTGGGCCTGGCCGACGGCGACCCGGTCGTGCTCCGCAGCGAGCACGGCGAGTTCGCCGGCCGCGCCCACCTGGCCCCGGTGGCACCGGGAAACCTGCAGGTCCACTGGCCCGAGGCCGAGGGGCTGCTGGACCGGCGCAAGCGGTCGCCGCAGGCCGGCATCCCCGACTACAACGCGATCGTCACCCTGGAACCGGTCACCGAGAAGACGGTCGGGGGGTAAGCGGCCGTGTCCTGGCGGCCCGGCAGCAAGACCCGCGCCCGCATCCTGGCCGTGGACCACGGCGGCCGGCGCGTCCGCTCGGACTACCTGGCCACCGAGGAGCCGCTGGAGATCCGCCTGGAGTCCGGCGCGACAACCAGGACGGTCGCCGTCACGATGCGCACGCCGGGTGCCGACTTCGAGCTGGCCACCGGGTTCCTCCACGGCGAGGGCGTGATCAGCGACCACGACAGTGTCGAGCGGATCAGCTACTGCACCGACCCGCTCGTCGACGCCGAGCAGCGGTACAACATCGTCAACGTCGGCCTGGCGGCCGGCGTGCGGCCGGACCTGCCGTCGCTGGAACGGCACTTCGTCACCTCGAGCGCGTGCGGGGTGTGCGGCAAGGCGAGCCTGGACGCGCTGCAACTGCGGGGCTGCGCGGCGCCGCCGCCCGGCCCGAAGGTCGATCCGGCCGTGCTGCCCCGGCTGCCGCAAGCGCTGCGGGAGGCCCAGGGCCTGTTCGAGGCGACCGGCGGGCTGCACGCCGCGGGGCTGTTCACCAGCGACGGCGAGCTGCTCGCGCTGCGCGAGGACGTCGGGCGGCACAACGCGGTCGACAAGCTCGTCGGCTGGGCGCTGCTCGACCGGCGGCTGCCGCTGCACGAGCACCTGCTGGTGGTCAGCGGCCGGTCCAGCTACGAGATCATGCAGAAGGCCCTGGCCGCCGGCATCCCGTTCGTGTGCGCCGTGTCGGCGCCGTCGAGCCTCGCGGTCGACCTCGCCACGCGGTTCGGGATGACGCTCGTCGGCTTCCTGCGCGGCGAGCGGTTCAACGTCTACGCCGGCGAGGAACGGCTCGGCTAGCCGCCCATTCCCCCGTTTCGGCACTTGGGGAGCTTCAGTTGCACAACCGCAACTGAAGCTCCCCAAGTGCCGTTGACGACGGGGCGGTTACTCAGGTTTGGTGATGCAGAACGGGTGCCCGGCCGGGTCCAGCAGCACCCGCCAGTGCGCGCCGGGCTGGTGCTCGGCCTTGGTCGCACCCAGCTCCAGGCACCGTGCCTCGGCGAGATCCAGGTCGTCGACCGTCAGGTCCAGGTGGAACCGCTTGGCGCTGCCTTGCTCCGGCCAGCGCGGCGGCTCGTAGCCCTCGGACCGCCAGAACACGATCGGCGTCCCCAGGCCCTGGATCATCGCGTACTCGGCGCTGCTGCCGGCGATCTCCCAGCCGAGGACCTGGCTGTAGAACTCGGCGAGCCCCCGCGGGTCCGGGCAGTCGACTCCGATCATCGCCAGGGTGGCGAGGGCCTCAGATTGGGTGGACACCGGCCGACCGTACCCCGGCACCGCCGGGGGCAGCGGGGGCGCCCGGCAACTACGCTTCGTGGTGGGGGTCCGACGCCGCTGTGGAGGCGTGGAGTGGCGTGACCGAGACGGGTCTGGGGACAGGACAGCCGCGGCGGCCGATGCGGGTTGACGCCAGGCGTAACCGTGAGCGGCTACTGAGCGCTGCCCGGCAGGTGATCGTCGAGCAGGGCGTCGACGCGCCGCTCGACGAGATCGCCCGGCGGGCCGGCGTCGGGATCGCCACGCTCTACCGCAGGTTCCCGGACCGTGCGGCGCTGCTGCGGGCGGTCGCGCTCGACGTGCTGGCCAAGGTGACCGCGCAGGCGCGGATTGCGCTGGCCGAGCCCGGCGACCCGTTCCAGGCGCTGGCCCGCTACCTGCACCGCGCGCTCGAGCTTCGCATTGCCGCCGTGATGCCGGTGCTGGCCACGACGGAGCCGGCGGGCGAGCGCGACGAGCAGCTGCGCAAGGCCCGCGAGGAGCTCGCCGGCCTGTCCGCCTCGATCGTGCGCCGGGCACACGAGAGCGGGCAGCTGCGCGGCGACGTGGGGCTCGGCGACCTGGGGCTGATCGTGGTCCGGCTGGCACGGCCGCTGCCCGGTTCGTTTGACCCGGAGTTCGACTCCAGGGTGGCCCACCGCCAGCTCGACCTGCTGCTGGACGGGCTGCGCGCCGGCCGGGACGCTCCGGCGACCGGCTCGACGGGCCTCACGCTCGACGAGGTGTGGCGTCACAAGAGCTGACAAGGGCTGAACGCCGGTTCTGGCGCTGGTCAGCTCCGCAGTGCCGTCAGCTCCGCAGTGCCTCCAGCTCGGCCCTCGCCGCCCTCAACCGGGCCCGCAGCACGCGGGATCGGGTGATCAACAAGACGCTGATCACGAAGGCCACCAGCGAGAGCACCCGGTTGACGTCGACCGCCGGCACCCAGCCGACCTTGCCGTCCTTGAGCACGTAGGCCCCCACCGGCCGGGCCGTCAGCCCGAACCCGCCGCCCTCCCCCTGCTGGCCCTTCTCGTCCTGGCCCTGTCCGCCGCCGCCGGCGCCGCCGACGGCCGCGACGCCGATGACCGTGGCGCCGTCCCTCTCGTATGGCTCGGTGTACACACGTCGGGCGGACAGCGCGTCACGGGTCGCTGTCGCAAGTTCGTCGATTCTCATGTTCGCCTCCGGTGACCGGTGGGTATCGCCCAGTCTTCACATCCTGCGACCCGGCCGGGGTAGGGGCCAATGACCCTGCCGGCTGTGCCGAAAGCCTCCGGACCCCGGATCGGCGCGCCGGCCAGACTTGGGCATGCAGCAGCCGTATGGAGGCCGTCATGAAAGCGGTTCGGCTGTGGATCGGATTGACCCTGGTAACCCTGGGCGTCTTCGGCGTCCTGGACGCGTTCGGTGTCCTTGACGCGTCCAGCACGATCGGCCGTTGGTGGCCGGTCGCCGTCATCGGGCTCGGTGTGGTGCCGATGGTGGCCGCGCGCCGGTTCTCGGTGGGTGGCGGCATCCTCACCGGGATCGGCCTGGTGCTGCTCGCCGATCAGCTCGGCTGGGCGACCGAGGACATCATCTGGCCCACCGTGCTCGTGCTGTCCGGCGTGGCTGTCCTGGCCACCCTTCGCCGGTACCGGGTCGACGACCGGCACCGTCCGGGCTGGCAGCCGCTGGCCCTGTTCGGCAGCGCCAAGGCCAGGGACACCTCGGAGCACCTCAGGCACGCCGAGGCCTCGGCGATCTTCGGTGGCGCGATGCTCGACCTTCGCGATGCCCACATCGACACCAAGGCCGACGTGGATGCGTTCGCGCTCTTCGGCGGCGTCCAGATCGTCGTGCCGAAGGACTGGCGCGTCGAGCTGTCCGGCCTGCCGATCCTGGGCGGCTACGAGGACAAGACCAGCGGCAACGGGTCCCTGCCCGCCGACGCCCCGGTGCTGGCGGTCAACGCGACCGCCATCTTCGCCGGCGTCGAGGTGGTCAACGAGCCGCACTGACGTTTCCGCCGCCAGCACCCCACACAGGAGGAGCAAATGCGGACAACAGCACCGATCCCACCAGTCAGCGTGCAGGTAAGCGTCCACGGTGACGTGCCGGACAGCGCGGCCGGCTACGCCCGGGACAAGATCAGCGCGGTGATCCGGCACGCCCGCCGCCCAGTCCTCGATGCCAGGGTCCGGATCACTGTGCAACAGGACCCGGCCGTCCCCCGGCCGTTCGTCGCCGGGGCCAACATCGACCTCAACGGCCGACCGGTGATCGTCCGGGTGGCCGCGCCAACCGCCCGGGAGGCGGTCGACCTGCTGGCCGCCAAGCTGCGCACCAGGCTCGACCGCTCCACCAGGCAGCGGCATGACAACAGGGGCCGGCTACGGCTCGTCGAAGCCGGCGAGAACCGGCCCGCAGGCGCCCCGGCCGCCGGTGCGCCTCGGGTACTTCGGCGCGGGTCGTTCCTGGCGACGGCCACCGTCGACGAGGCCGCCCAGGAACTCGATGCGATGGGCTACGAGTTCTGCCTGTTCACCGAGGCCGGCAGCGGCGAGGACAGCGTGTTGTTCCGGGACGGTCCGACCGGGCTGCGGCTGGCCCAGGTGGAGGCGCCAGCGATCGACCGGCTGAGCGGTTTCACCGCGCCGGTGACCATCAGCGGCAGCGCGGCGCCCCTGCTCGACACCGAGGAGGCAATCGAGCGCCTGGAGCTGAGCGGGCTGCCCTTCCTGTTCTTCCTGGACGCCGGGACCGCCTGTGGTCGCGTGCTCTACCACCGCCGTGACGGGCACTACGGCCTGATCACCCCGGCGATGTGACGCACACCCCGCGGAGCGTGGGCGTCATTCGGTTCGCTACCCGGATCGAATGACGCCCACGCTCCGCCGTTGCGTGGGCGTCAGCGCCGTGCCTCCCACCGGTGCTGCAATGCCTCGTACTCCTCTGCGTGGAGGACCCGGGCGTCGGGGCCGGGAAAGGCCATCGTCGTCTCGTCGCTGTCCTGCCAGTGCACCATGTAGGGCGGGGTGCCGTCGGGATGCCGAAGCTCGACGACCTTGCCGGCGCGGCGGGCACCGTCGACCTTCGAACTCTCGACCAGGATCCAGTCGCCTACTTGCGCGCGCATCGATTGCCTCCTGTCTCCAAGACAGTGCCGACGGCGGTGACGGTCGAGCGACCGCAGCCGCCGCCGACGTGTCCTGCGTACCACACCAACCGCCGAACGCACCCCGCCTGTTCTGGCGGGGTGCGTTCGGTTCAGTTGTCGCACTTCGTTGTCGTCGGTCCGGATCGGGTTCAGCGCAGGAACGGGAACCGACGGACCACGCTGGTGGCCGCCCACCACCTGCCAAGACCGAGTGTGTCACCGGCACCGAGCCGGACCAGCAGGATCAGCGCCAGCGCCTGGATCAGGTGCTCGTCCAGGAACGGGTTGTTCGCCGGCGGCAGCGCCACCGACCACATCATCACCAGCAGCACCACTGCCGACACCACGGCCACCCGCATCATGACCCCCAGCAGCAACGCCACGCCGATGCCCAACAGACCCAGCATGAACAACCAGTTCGCCCACGGATCCCCGGCAATCGACCGGTAGAACGACTCGAACGGCCCCGCCGCGCTGTTCTCCAGGAAGCCACGCGTCGGCGAACCACCATTCAGCCACGACCGTTCACTCGGCGTCGCAAACCCCCAACCGAACAACTTGTCCGAAAACGCCCACAGGAACTCCCATGCGAACGCCAGCCGCAACACGGCCAACAGATAACGATCCACCGTCCGCGGCCGTTCCAAGCCGGACTCGGCCACCACGGGCACGCGCCGCCGGGTCTCGGCCGGCGCGAAGGTCGCGGTCATTTCGTTTCCTCACACTCTCTTGGAGGTATTGGTTCTGGCACCACAAGATTCGCCGAGAACGTACCCTCCGGCAAAGGGCCACCGGACTGGACGAGCCGGGCCCTTCGACCCGACCGGACCGGGCAGATCGGCGCCCCGCCGGTCGTGGCGCCCGCGCGCCCGGACAGGGGCCGGCCGGACCAGCGGCTTGGGCCAACCGGCCAATTGCCGCTGGAAAATGGCCCAGGAGAATGGCAGAGTCGGCCGTACACCCGGCGGCTCAGGCGGGCAAGCCTCGCCGCGCCGCCGCTCCCGATCGCCGGAGGTCCGCCATGAGGCACTTCGTTCCCGCTGCCGGTAACAGAATTCTGCTGACAGCATTCTTCGCGGTCGCCCTGACCATTTTCGGCAACGGTTCCGCAGGGGCCGCCGGATTGACGCTTTCGGGGCCGGCCCAGGTGACCACGACCGGCAACCACACCTACTATGCGAACCTGCACGCGTTCTACCAGAGCTACCGCTGGTACACCCGGTACTGCCCGACGACCAGCCTGACGACGTGCGCGTCGTCCTGGGCACTGTCGCGCAGCGCCTCCGTCGAGTCGGGCTACGACTCCTACACCAGGTACCTCACCCGCGACTGCACGGGCGGCGGCACCAAGTCGTTCCAGGTGAGGGTCACCGCGAGCGGGTTCAACACTCCCGCGGAGACCAGGCAGATGGCGACCAGGCTCTGCCCGATCCTGGAGCAGTAGCTAGCCGCGCCAGTGCGCGGGGCGCCGCAGGGCCGCCGGAAGCCGGGTGGCGGCGTCACCGAGGGCGGCCGACACCTGCGGTTGGGTGAGGAACAGGCTGGTGCCAAGGTCGGCGCCGGACAGCTCGGCGCCGCGTAGGTCCGCCCCGATCAGGTCGGCCAGGCTCAGGTCGGCACCACGCAGGTCGGTGCCGATCAGGTAGGCACCCCGCAGGTCCGCGGCGCGCAGGTCGGCCCGGCGCCGCCGGCGCCCGATCAGGTCGGCGCCCCGCAGGTCGCGCCCGGCACCGGCCCGGACCAGCTCGCTCGCCTGCGCCAGCAGCGCATCGACGCGGTCTCGGTGTGGGTTCACGTCGAACCCCGCGAGGGCGTCGGGCCCGGCGCCGGTGAGGCGTTCGGTCTCGTCGTAGGCGTCGGTCAACGCGGGGCGCAGGCGGCCCGCCGGCTCGAGCGTCAGCGCCTCGGCGAGGTACCAGAGCAGCTCGTGCAGCCGCCGCATGGTGGTGAACACCGCGAACATCTGCCCGCGCAGCTGTGGCGACTGCTGCCAGTCGCGTCCGCCGAAGGTGACCTGGGCGACCTGCTGCCCGGCACCGAAGCAGTCGTAGGCGACGCAGCCGGGAAAGCCGTGCTGCCTGAGCCGGTCGTGGATCGAGCAGCGGAAGTCGCGCAACAGGTTCGGGCAGGGCTGCCCGGCCGGCTTGTCGATCGCGAAGTCCGCCGAGGCCGCCAGGGCCGGCACGACGCAGCACAGGCCGGCGCACCGCTCGCAGTCGGCGCGCAGCCTCGAACGGTCCCCGTACGTGCTCGGCAAGGTGCAGCTCCTGATCCGGACGTCCTCACGGTAGCGGCATCCTTCTCGGTGACCTTCGACCCCGCCGGTACAAGCCGTTCGCGACTTCCACGCCGGCCGGCCGGCGCCGACAGTCAAGGTATGACCGGGACTTCCATTCGCCCCGTCGCGGTCGGCGTCGACGGCTCCGAGTCCGCGCTTGTCGCGGTTCGCTGGGCCGCCGACGAGGCGGTGCGGCGGGAGGCACCGTTGCGGATCGTGCACGCGAACCTGTGGCCGACCTACCGGCCGCCGGCCGGGCATTACCCGATCCAGTACCAGCAGCCGATGCTCGAGCATTCCCGCAGGCTGCTGTTCGCCGCGCTGGTCGCCGCCACCGAGCGCCAGCCGGACCTCACGATCAGCGGCGAGCTGATCCCCACCATGGCGGTCGACCTGATGCTGGCCGAGTCCGGGAAGGCGCAGCTCGTCGTGCTCGGCTCGCGCGGTCGCGGCAGCTTCGCCGGTGTGCTGTTGGGCTCGGTCGCGGCAGCGGTGACCGCACGCGGGGGGTGTCCGGTAGTGGTACTGCGTGGCTACGGTTCCCTGCCTTCGGATCCGGCGCAGGGCCCCGTCGTCGTCGGGCTCGACGGGTCTGGGCGCGATGATCCGGCGCTGCGCTTCGCCTTCGAGGCGGCCGGCCGGCGGGACACCGACCTGGTCGCGCTGCATGCCTATGGCAACGGCGAGCCCGAGCACGTGACGTTCGAAGCGGGCTGGGACGACGGTGCCGTCGAAAACGAGCACCGGCGGCTCGCCGAGCGGCTCGCGATGTGGCGGACGGAGTTCCCCGACGTGAAGGTCACGCCGCTGGTGGTCCCCGATCGGCCGGCGCGCGCGTTGCTTCGGGCCGCCCACGGCGCCCAGCTGCTCGTCGTCGGGTCAAGGGGGCGGGGTGTGCTCGCCGGGATGCTGGTCGGCTCGACCAGCCAGGCGCTGCTGCACCACGGCGGCTGCCCGATCGCGGTCGTACGCAACCACGGCGTCCGAAGGGCAGGTGGGGCCGCCGACTAGCCAAAAGTCAGGACCAAGGTCGACCGCGGGCGGGACCGGCGCCCTTATCGCGGGGGTGCCCAACGGGTCAGCCTTGAACCAGCCAGACCATGTGCCCGACCGAAGGAGGCAGCGGCCATGAGCGAGTCGGAAAGGGCCAATGCTGACGCGCTGCGCGTTGTCACGTCCAAGGAACGGTTGAGCCGGCCGAACGTGACCGACGAGGCGCTGAGTACCTACCTGGGCGCGGCGTACTACTACGAGGAGCAGGTCAAGGTGCGCACCGCCGCGGAGGCGCCGGTACCGGCCGGACACGAAGCCCCGGCGGAGCTCGCGCCCGGACCGGGCCGGACCACCCTGGTGGTCGGCGTCGACGGCACCGAGATCAGCCGTTACGCCCTCGACTGGGCGGTTCGGCACGCGGCCATGACCGGCGCCGAGGTGGTTGCCCTGGCGGTCTCGACGGTGACCCCGGTCCCGGCGTCCACCGTTCCGCTGCCGGTCGCCGAGGACCGGCCGCCGTCGCATGACCTGCAGGAGCGGCGGGCTGAGCTGGACACCGCGGTCGAGGCCGCGTCCATGATCGCGCCGACGGTGCCGATCCGCAGCGTGTTGGCCATGGGGCTGGCCGGGCCGACGCTGTGCGCCGCGGTCGACATCGAGAAGGCGGCCCTGTTGGTGATCGGTAGCCACGGTCGGGGGGCGCTGATGCGGGCGCTGCTGGGCTCGGTCGCCTCGTACTGCGTACAGCACGCCAGCTGCCCGGTGATCGTCATGCCGGCGACGCTCGTCGCCGGCAAGGCCGAGCCGGTCGCCTCCGCGCACGGCACGAACTGACCGGGACGGGCCGGCCGGCGATGACCGCCCTCACCGCTGCGACGTGGACGGCCGAGCAGGTCGCCGCGGTGACCCGCGCCGTCAATTCGGCCCCGGTCGAATACGGCCACCGGCCGTGGCGGCTACGGGTCCTGCCCGGCTGCTTCGAGCTGACCCAGGTGGCCACGCCGCCCGGGGGCACGCTCGACCGGCTCCGGCGGTCGCGGTTGATCTCCTGCGGCGGCGCGGCGCGGAACCTCGCGCTCGCCGTCGGCCAGCTCGGCCGGCGGCCGCAGGTGTGGCTCGGACCGCGCCCCGCAGACCCGTTGCTGGTGGCGAGGGTCACGCCAACCGAGGCGGCCGCGCCGTCGCCGATCGACGAGGCCCGCTACCGGGCGATCTTCCACCAGCGCAGCCGTCGCGGCCCGCTGTCCGGCCGGCCGCTGCCGCCGGGCCTCGCTCACCGGCTGCTCGATGCGGGCGTCACGGCCGGCGCCGGCTTGCTGCCGATCGCCGGCGAGCAGCTGCGCGCGACCGTGTCCGTCCTCGCCGCGTCCGTCCTCGCCGCGTCCGTCCTCGCCGCGGCGGCCGCCAACCAGGCCCCGATCGGGCCCGCGCCGCCGGTCCCGCTGCCGGCGTGCGGCCGGGTGCTCCTCGCGGTCACCGTCGACGACGGCCCGAGGGACTGGGTGCACGCGGGCTGGGGGCTGCAGAACGCCTGGCTCACCGCGACCAGCCACGGGTTGGCCGGTTCGGTTCTGGCCGCCGCGCTCGAGGCGCCCGGCGTGCGTGGCGCGCTCACCGAACGGCTCGGGCTCGCCGGCTACCCGCAGGCCCTGCTGCGCCTGGGTTGGCCGCATGAGCACGTTGCTCCCCGCCGGGACGGCTCTGAAAGAAAAGGGGCGAATGGCCCTGTGGCCGCAGCCGCCACTGGACCGACGAGTCCAATGGGAGGCTGATAATGGCTGATTATCCGATTCGAGTCAGAGCGAGGTTGGACGAACCGCTGAGTAGATGGCTGTGGCTGGTCAAGTGGCTGCTGGCCATCCCGCACTACATCGTCCTGTACTTCCTGTGGGTCGCCTACTGTGTGCTCACGGTGATCGCCTTCTTCGCGATCCTGTTCACCGGCCGGTACCCCCGGTCGATCTTCGATTTCAACGTCGGGGTCATGCGCTGGACGTGGCGGGTCGCGTATTACAGCTACGCCGCATTGGGCACCGACCGCTATCCCCCGTTCACGTTCGCCGAGGTGCCGGACTACCCGACCACCCTCACCGTGGACTACCCGGAGCGGCTGTCGCGCGGGCTCGTCCTGGTGAAGTGGTGGCTGCTGGCCATCCCGCACTACATCGTCCTGGGCCTGATGGTCGGTGCCGCCTACACGTTCACCGCGAACAACGACGTCGTGCTCTCGACGCCGGGTGGCCTGATCGGGCTGCTGGTGTTCTTCGCCGCGATCGTGCTGCTGTTCGTCGGGCGGTACCCGCGCGGAGTGTTCGACTTCGTGATGGGCATGAACCGGTGGGCGCTGCGGGTGGCCGCCTACGCCAGCCTGATGACCGACGCCTACCCGCCGTTCCGGCTCGACAGCGGGCCGGACGAACCGGCCGGGCCGGCACCGGTGCCGACTCCGCCGGAAACGGCGGCGGTTCCGGCGGCGACAGCGGTTCCGGCGGCGACAGGGGTGCCGGCGGTGACTGCGGTAACAGCGACGGAACCAATGGCCGGACCGGCCGTTCAACCGGCGCGCTCGGGCTGGTCGGTCGGGCGCGTCCTGTCGGTCGTCGCCGGTTCGCTGCTGCTGGTCATCGGGCTTGGCTCGGCCGGCGGCGCCGCGGTGGCGGCGTGGGCCGACGAGGTGGCGCGTGACGACGCCGGCTACGTCTCGGGATCGACCGAGCGGCTCACCACCGGCGGGTACGCGCTTCGCTACGACGCCCTGCAGATCAGCAGCGGGGACTGGGGCGCCGGCGACCTGGACTGGCTCGGCACCGTCCGGGTGCGGGCCACCGGATCACCGGAGGTCCCGGTGTTCGTGGGGATCGCCCGCACCGCCGACGTCGACCGGTACCTGAACCAGACCGCTACGGACCGCGGCCGCTGGAGCGACCTGACCGGCCCTGGGCCCGGCTGGCAGCAGGCAGACCGGCCGATCGCGGCCCCGTTGGACCAGACGTTCTGGGTCGAGTCCAGCAACGGCATCGGTGAGCAGTCGCTGGCCTGGGATGCCACCGCCGGCGACTGGACGCTCGTGGTGATGAACGCCGACGCGACTCGCGGGGTCGACGCCGACGTAAATGTCGGAGCGACGCTGCCGGTCCTGCACGATGTATGGATCGGGATGCTCGTCGTCGCGGGCATCGCCCTGATCGGCGGCGCCCTGGCGATCACGCTGGCCATCGTCGGGGCACGGTCCCCCGAGACGCGGGCCTAGCGGCGAGAGGAGGCGTGTGATGAACAGCGGAGCCAACCGCGCCCGCGCGTTCCGGATGGTCGCGCTGACCGCGGCCCTGGCCACGGTGGGTGCGCTGCTCACGATGAGCGCACCCACGGCGGTGGCCGCCGACCAGGCGCCGGCCCAGGCATCGGTATTCACCACCGGCTACACCGGCGGCCGGACGGTGACGCTCTCCTTCGACGCCGACTGGTGGAGCCCGGGCGAGGTCGACTATGTGCTGTCGGTGCTGCGCAGCAACGGGATCACCGCGGCGTTCGGCCTCACCGGCCGGTACGCCGAGCGGTACCCGGACCAGACCAGGGCGATCGTGGCGGCCGGCCACAAGCTGGTCAACCACAGCTACGACCACCCCTACTTCACTGACCTCACGCAGGCGCAGCGGTGGGCCCAGCTGGACGCCGCGGAGGCCGCGTACAACCGTCTGGGTCTGACCTCGGCCGGATGGTTCCGCGCGCCGTACCGTGACGGCTACCTGGATGCGGGCGTCAACCGCGACATTGCCCTGCGTGGCTACTACATCAGCTTCGACTGGACGTTCGACACCACCGGCTACCTGGGCGCGAGTCAGAGTGTGATCCTCGACCGGGTTCGCCGGTACACGGTGCCGGGCGCGATCGTGATCATGCACATCGGCGAGGGTTCGACCGACCCGCAGAACCTGACCGCGATCATCGCGACACTCCGGGGCCTGGGATACGGGTTCACCACGCCGTACCTCACGGTCACGAAGGGCCTGATCGGGGCGAAGTACGCCGCGCTCGGGGCGCAGCGGTCGCCGCTCGGCAGCGCCCGCACGGCCGAGCTGGTGGCCACGACGTCGGGCACGGCGGTGCAGTGGTTCCAGGGTGGCCGGGTGTACTGGCGGCAGAACGTCGGCGCCTTCGAGGTGCACGGCGCGATCCTGGAGCGGTACGTGGCCCTAGGCACGGTCAACTCGTTGCTCGGGTTCCCGATCACGGACGAGACCACCACGCCGGACCAGGTCGGCCGGTTCAACCACTTCCAGGGTGGCTCGATCTACTGGTCGCCGGCCAGCTCGTCGCACGAGGTGCACGGGGCCATCCGTGACAAGTGGGCGGCCCTGGGCTGGGAGCGCGGCGTGCTCGGCTACCCGGTCACCGACGAGCTGGTTATCGGGGCTGGTCGGGTTTCGCGGTTCCAGGGCGGCAACGTGTACTGGTCGGCCGCCACCTTGGCGCACGAGGTGCACGGAGCCATCCTGAACCGGTACGTGTCGCTCGGTGAGGCCAGTGGCCGGCTGGGGTTCCCGGTCACCGACGTGCTCGCGACGACCAGCGGCCTGTACAGCAACTTCCAGAACGGCCGGATCACCTGGAACTCGACCACCGGAGTCGTCACGGTGGCCTACTCGGTGCGGCGGTGAGGCAAATGAAAGCCCCGCCCGGGTCGCAGCCGTCGGGCGACGGCGGGGCTTGTGCGTTCCCGGGCGAGGCCGGCGCTGCCATCGGGCGCGCCTCTACCAGCATCGAGCACGGCGGGAGGCGGGCGGGAGGGACCAAAGGCTCTCGGTTGAAGGCTGAACGACCTACGTGGCCTCGCTCGGTGGCGGCAGGCGTACGACGCCCTCGGCGAGGCCGTGGGCGATGACGCGCTTGCCGCCGACCTCGTCGAGCAGCTCGGCCACCGGCCGGTTCGACGGCAGGTAGGTAGCGGTGAACTGATGGATTCCCCTGGCCAGCGCCGCCTCGGCGAGAATCCTGATCAGCGCGGTGGCCAGGCCGACCCGGCGCCAGGCTGGGTCCACCACGACGGCGACGTCGGCGACGCCCGGCTCACCGGTTGCCTCGTAGCGGGCTACCGCGACCCCCCGTCCGGTGTCCGGATCCACCGCGGCCAGCGCGAACCGGCGCACGTAGTCCAGCTCGGTCAGGTGGCGCAGCAACCGGGGGGTGACCCGGGGCGGCGTCCCGCAGAACCGCCGGTAGAGCGTCTCCGGGTCGGCATGGCGCATCGCCTCACCGAGCTCCGGGGCGTCCGTTGGCACGAGCGGGCGAACCAGCACCGTGCGCCCGTCGGCGAGGCGTACCTCGCGCCGGAACTCGGCGGGTGCACTCGCTCCGCCGGGACTCATCGCAGCAGCCTCCTGGTGGTTCGGCGGTTCAGTCACGCCGTGCCCTGGCCCGCCGCTTGCCCTCGTGCATCGCGGCCACCCGGGCGATCGGGATCGTGTGCCCCTCGGCCACCAGGTCGTCGGGCAGCCGCTGCGGCTCGGGCATCCGCTGCGCCCAGGGGTCGGACGCGCCGAGCAACCGCGCGGCCGTGTGCACGGTGAAGTCCCCCGGGCTCACCCGGTCCAGCTCGTCCCAGGCGAGCGGGTACGACACCGGCAGCCCCGGCCGCACCCGCGGGCTGTAGACCGCCACCACGGTCGCGCCGCCGGCCCTGGTGGAGTCGACGAACACCTTGCCAACGCGGTCCTCACGAATGAACGCCGTCGTGGCCAGGACCGGGTCGAGGCGTTCGGCACGGGCGGCGAGCGCCCTGGTCGCGGCGGCCACGTCGACGACCTGCGCCGGCTCGGCCAGCGGCACGAACACGTGAACACCCTTGGCCCCGCTGGTCTTGACCGCTCCCTGCAGGCCGGAGTCGACCAGGGCCTGACGCACCAGCTGCGCCGCGCCCGCCACCACGTCGAACCCCGCGCCCTCCGGTGGGTCCAGGTCCAGCACGAGATGAGTCGGCCGGTCCCAGCTGCCGTCCCTGAACAGCATCGGGTGGTACTCGATCGCCCGCTGGTTGGCGAACCACAGCAGCGTCCGGCGGTCGTCGCACAGGGCGTAGGACACCTCCCGCTTGGAGCTCTCCGCCCACAGCCGCACCGTGCGCACCCACTCCGGGGTGTACTTGGGAACGTTCTTCTGCATGAACGGCGCCTGCCCGCGCAGCACTCTGATCACCGACAACGGCCGGCCGCGGAGCTGGCCGACGATCCGGTCGGCCAGCGCGTCCAGGTAGTCGACCAGGTCGCGCTTGGTCGCCCCGGCATCCTTGAACAGCGGCTGGTCGAGGTTGGTCAACCGCACCCCGTCGCGCACCCCGTCGCGCACCTTGTCGGCGCTCACCCGGTCACCTTCTCCAGTTCGGGATGCGAGGTCAACTCGGCGACGGAAACTGTCGGTGCGCCGGTATAGCGTGCGCCGCATGAAAATCGGGATGGTCACGATCGACTGCGCCGAGCCCCCTCGCCTCGCACCCTTCTGGACCGAGGCCCTCGGCTACAAGGTCGTCCATGACATGGACGGCGCGTTCCTGGTCCTCGCAGAGGAGGGCGGCGACGGCCCCTGGCTCGGCCTGCAAAAGGTCGGCGAGCCCAGGAGCGGCAAGAACCGGGTCCACCTGGACCTGGAGACCGACGATCGCGAGGCCGACGTGCGCCGCCTGGTCGACCTCGGCGCGACCGTGCAGGCCGAGCACAAGAACCCCGGCTTCGCCTGGACCGTGCTCGCCGATCCGGACGGCAACGAGTTCTGCGTCGGCGGCGCCGAGCCGGAAGCCGGCTGACCCGGACGGGCGGGCTCGGGCGGCTGGTACGCCTAGGCGGGGATGCCTTGGGCGGCCCCGGCCTCGCCGAGGCCTCTGCCCATGGCGACTCGCGACTCGGCGTTTTGCAGGGCCACGACGGCTATCGCGTGCAGCAGCGCCGGTTCCGAGTAACCGTGGGTGCGCAGTCGCTCGAGGTCGGCAGGGCGCATGCGCCAGGGTTCGCGGCTGAGCTTGACTGCGAACCGGGCCAGTAGGCGCTCCTTGTCGTCGGCGGGTTCGCTAGCGACGAGGGCGTCGGCGCGCCAGCGATCGCAGCACTCCCTGGCGGCGGCCAGAGCCAGCACGCTGCGCTCGCGCCGGGTGAGCGGCGCATCGGTGTCGAACACGTACTTATGCCAGCGCTGCCACGCCTCGGTGAGCGCGGGGAAGGCCGGGAACGTGCGGAACTCGGGGCCGATCACCGGCCAGAAGGCACGGTCCGGGCGTTCCACGGCACGCCGCTCGAGAGCGGGCTTGAACTCGGGCAGCGGTGAGACGTAGTCGAACTCGATTCCGGAGGCGTCGGCGACCCTGGTGAGGTAGTTGAACACCGCCACCACGCCGGTGGCGCCCTCGATCGCGGCCTGGTCGAGGCCGTGCGCGGCGAGTTCTCCGACGAGCTCCCGGGTGAGTGCCCACGGCCGGGCAGTCAGGGTCGAGGCGTACCGGGCAAGCGTGGCGCTGCGCCCGGACAGCTGGTCCTCGCGGCCGTCCAGCACCGCCTCCGACATGCTCTGGTCACCGCTCGCGACACGCAGAAACTCTGCGTGAGCGGCCGTTCAATAGAAGCACTCGTTGGTTCGCGACGTGACGCTGCTGAGCAGTTCGCGCTCGGACCATTCCAGGGTGCTCCGGTGCAGCGTGCCCGAGGAGCCGAAGGTATGCCGCATCAGCTCCGGGTCGAGGCTGTGCGCCCGGATGATCCCCGGCGCGTCACCGTGCGGCGGCACGTAGACCTCCGGGATCGGCCGCGCCGCCATCGCCGCGTAGACCTCCGCGAGCTCCCCGGTCGCCTCCGCACGCGAGATAGTCTCCAGCCACGCCATACGGCCAAGCTAACCGAGACCAGGCGGTCGCGTCAGGGCACCTTTCCCCTACCGTTTCGCCCTCCACCAAGCCTCCGGCAAAGCTCGAGGCGATTTGACGGGTCCCGCTCCAACAAGACGGCCCGCAGACTTCGCCCACCCCTCCCCCACCCTGTGTAACCAACAGCGGTCCGGGGGCACCTGGCTTCGGACGGGACCACCAGCCAGCCGCCGGCCTGGGTTTCGAAGTTCGGGCCATGATCGCCGTTTCGGTGCCGCCAACCGCGCTCAGCGCGGCTCACGGCACCCAAACGGCGATCTTGAGTCGCGCACAGCCGGCGGCTGGGTGGCTAGCCGTGGCTAGCCTGGTTGGACCGGTGACCGAGGTCAGCCTGACCGTGCAGGCATCGCGGGCGAAGGTGTTCGAGGTGCTCGCCGGCGGGTGGTCGTTTGCCGGCCGGGTCGTGGGCGCGTCGCACATTTCGCGACGTCGACCCGGCCGGTATCGCTGCAGGCGCAGCGGCAGCAGCTGCCGCGGCGCCGACGGTAACGGTCGAGCGGTAGCGGTCAGCGGTAGATCGCCCGGTTGGCGGCCCTGATCCCGGCCCGGTAGCCGGAGCCCCACCAACCCTCCCGCCGCAGCGCCGACCGGGCCGCGTTGGACCCCGGACCCCCGTGCACGGCACCGCCGGGATGCGCCGAGGCGCCGGCCAGGTAGAGCCGGTCCACCGGCGTGTCCGCCCGCGCCAGCCCCGGCACTGGACGGAAGAACAGCTGCTGGTGGATCCCGGCCGTGCCGGCGTTGATCGCTCCGTCGACCATGCTGGGATTGCCGGCCTCCAGCTCGCGCGGCCCGACGACCGCCCTTGCGATGATGCGGTCGCGGAACCCGGGCGCGTGCGCCTCGATCACCCGTTCGATGCGGTCCGCGTAGCGGCGCAGCCGGTCCTGGTTCCACTGCTGCTCGTGCGGCACGTGGGTGTAGGCCCAGGCCGACTCGGTGCCGGCCGGCGACCGGGTCGGGTCGGTGGTGGTCATCTGGCCGAGCAGCAGGAACGGGTTGCGCGGCACCCGGCCGCATGCGAGGTCGTTGCTGATCCCGGCGAGCCCGTCGAGATCGGCGCCGAGATGAACGGTGCCGGCCTTGGCAACCTCGGCGGCGATCCACGGGATGGGACCGGAAAGCGCCCAGTCGACCTTGATCGTGGCGTCGTCCCAGTCGAACCTGGTCAGGTCCTCGACCAGCGTCGGCGGCAGCTCGCCAGCGCCGACGAGCTGCAGGTACAGCGTCGGAGCCGGAACGTCGGCCAGCACCGCGCGGCGGGCCCGCACCAGGCCGTCGTGCTCGTCCCGCACGCCCATCGCGCGGCCGCCGGCGACGAGCACCTTGTCCACCCGCCGGCCGCACGAGAGCCGCCCGCCCGCCTGCAGCAGCCGGTGCACCAGCGCGTCGGTGATGCGGCCGGCGCCGCCCTCGGCTGCCGGGAACCCGACCTCCTGGGCCAGCATCGCCAGCAGCCAGCCGAACATCCCGCTGCCACCCTGGTCGGGACCGAGGTCGGTGTGCATCGCGCTGCCGGCGAGCAGCAATCGCGCCCCCTCCCCCTCGAACAGCTCGTAGCCGAGCCGGCGCGCCGGCAGCACGGCCCGGCGGCTGATCCGCAGCGCGCCACCCGCCCCTAACCGGCGCAGCAGCCGGCCGCCGGCCCGCACCGGTGGGAACGGGCTCAGGATCGCCGCCAGCACGTCGTCGCGGATGCGCTGCCAGATCCGGAACTCCCGCTCCCACGCCTCGGCGTCGGCCGGGGCGAACGAGCCGACCGACTCCGCGGTCCTCGCCACGTCCCGATGGATGACCGCGGCCCGGTCGTCGGGCAACACGTGCGCTAGCACGGCGGGCGCGTGCCGCCACCGCAGCCCATGGCGGTCCAGCCCCAGGCCGATGATCACCGGAGACGCGGCGGAGAGCGGGTAGAACGCGCTGCAGTGGTCGTTGTGGAAGCCGGGCGCCGTGGTCTCACCGGTTCGGACCGCGCCGCCGGGCTGGTCGGTCGCCTCCAGGATGAGCACGTCCCAGCCGGCGTCAGCGAGCAGGTTCGCCGCGACCAGCCCGTTGTGACCGGCCCCGATGACGACGGCATCAACGACCTCGGTCGCCGGCTCGGTCATCCGGCCTCCCTCCATCCGGCCCCCCATCCGGCCCCCCATCCGGCCCCCCATCCGGCCGTTCATCCGGCCGTTCATCCGGCCGTTCATCCGGCGCTGCCTGGCTCTGGCTGCTCGGCCGGCCCAGCCGCAGCCGCAGCGCCCACCGGGACGTCCGGGTCTCTGGCAACAGCGGCCGGCTGGCCGCACCGCGCCCCTGCCGGATCGCGGCGATCACCTCGGCGATCGTGTCATCCGCGGCGTGCCGGGGCGACCAGCCCAGCGTCGTCCTGGCCCTGGTGGTGTCGACCAGTGGGGCCTGGTCGGCCAGCCGCAGCCACCCAGGATGCATCGGCTGCAGGCCGGCGCGCCAGGTCGACCAAGCGAAAGCCACCAGCACCGGCCTGGCAACCGGCAGCCGGAAACCGCCCAGCAGCGCAGCCAGCCGCCTGGCCGGCAGCACCGGCTCGGCCGCCAGGTTGAAGGCGCCGGCCGCCCCCGCGCTCAGGATCAGCCGCACCGCCTCGGCGACGTCGTCGGCATGGACGATCTGCATCCGCAGCCCACGCCACATCGGGACCGGCAACCACCACCGGCCCAGCACCCGCCTCGGCAGCCAGGGGCTGAGCATCCAGCGAGCGACCCGCCCGGCCATCGCGCCCTGCAGCATGGCGCACGGGCGCACGATGGCCACCCGCTGGCCGCCGGGCAGGTCGGAGAGCAGCCGCTCGAACTGCGCCTTCTCGGCGCTGTAGGCGCTGCCCGGCAGCCCGGTGCGCGGCCAGTCCTCGCCGACCCGCTCCCAGCGCGGCGCGGGGGCGTAGGCGGCCACCGACGACACGACGACCAGGTGTTCGACGCCGGCCGCCGCGACCGCGGCCAGCACGTTCGCTCCGCCGGCCAGGTTGGTGCGGCGCCGGTCCGGGTCGCCGTGCATCGGCTGGACGGCCCAGGCCAGATGGACGACGGCGTCGGCACCGGCGAAGGCCTCGGTGAGCCGCCCAACCGCGTCCCCGCCGCCGATGTCGCACTCGATCCAGCTCGCGGCCGAGTACGGTTCCACCCCGGCCGCCGGGCAGTGCCTGGCGACTCCGACCAGCTCCCATCCGTCGGGCGCGATGCGCAGCAGTGAGGTCCCGACGTTGCCGCTCGCGCCGGTCACGACGACCTTCATGCCGCGCTCCGGCGGCGCCACGCGAACGTCAGCGCGGTGACCGCGGCGGCGGCCGCCACGGCCTGCCGGATCGCGGTGCGGCGCCGGCCGTGCCACCCACCGCCGACCGAGCCGGTGCCGCCCGCCGGCCGGTACAGGTTTCCTTCGGTCGCCGCGACGGGCTCGGCGCCGGCGAGGTTCAGCACGACGTGCGTCGCCGTGATTCCCTCGGCCAGCCCCGGGGTCAACCTGGCCTGGGCCCGCAGCGCCCGCCCCGCCGGGCCGACGATGACCTCGCGGCGCGGCCGGCGAACCAGACCCACGATCGCCTTGGCCACCAGCTCCGCCGGGTAGACCGGCGGCAGCGCCCGGACCGTCCGCCCGGTGTAGTTCGCGCCGTGCGCAAACAACGGGGTGTCGATCGTCGACGGCATTACGGTGCACACCTTTACCCTGCGAACGTGGCTCAGCCGCAGTTCCTGGCGAAGGCTTCCGGACAGCGCGCGGACCGCGAACTTGGCCATCGAGTAGGCGGCCCCGTACGGCTGCGGCACCGCGCCGAGCACCGACGACACGTTGACCAGGACGCCACGGACCTGGCCGCGCATCACCGGTAGCGCCGCCCTGGCGCCATGCACGGTGCCCATCACGTCGACGTCGAGCACGCGGCGCACGTCGGCCAGCGGGGTGTCCTGGAACGGACCCCACGCGGTCACGGCCGCGGCGTTGACCCACGCGTCGATGCGTCCGAACCGCTCGACCGCGGCCGACGCCAGCCGCTCGACGGCCTCGGCGTCGGTGACGTCGGTCGGCACCACGATCGCCTCGCCGCCCCGCTCGCGGCACTGGCGCGCGACCTCCTCGAGCGCCTGCGCCCGGCGCGCGG
>DASSUA010000388.1:0-2587 GCA_035707525.1 Pseudonocardiaceae bacterium | reverse complement strand
GCCCGTCTGCCAAAGCGGCGTGTCGACGCCGACCCGGCTGAACAGCAGCAGGCCGACGACCATGATCGCGGTGCCGGCCACTGGCAGGATCTTGTAGCGGCCGGTCCGCGCGATGGCCTGGCCGGAGATCACCGAACCGGTCATGATCCCGACCGTCATCGGCAGCAGCATGAGGCCCGCCTCGGTCGGCGTCGCACCCTTGACGATCTGCAGGTACAGCGGCACCGCGGCGAGGCCGCCGAACATGCCCATCCCGATCAGGACGTTGACCGCGCTGCTGACCGAGAACGTCGAGTTGGCGAAGAACCGCAGCGGGATCAGCGCGTCGTCCCCGATCCGGCGCTCGGCCAGGACGAACGCCACGAGCCCGATGGCCCCGATCGCGAACATGGCCAGCGAGCGCGCGGAGGTCCAACCCCACTCCCGGCCCTGCTCGGCGACCAGCAGCAGCGGTACGAGCGCGACCGCGAGCGCGATGGCGCCCGGCCAGTCGATGCGGTGTTCGCGGCGCACGTGCGGGATGTTCAGCACCCTGGTCACCACGAGCAGCGCGACCAGGCCGACCGGCACGTTCACCAGGAACACCCAGCGCCAGCCGGTGATCCCGAGGATCTCCTCGCTGCCGGCGAAGAAGCCGCCGACGACCGGGCCGAGCACGCTGGCCGTGCCGAACACGGCGAGGATGTAGCCCTGGTAACGGGCGCGCTCGCGGGGCGGCACGATGTCGGCGATGATCGCCAGCACGAGCGAGAACAGCCCGCCGGCGCCGAGACCCTGCACCGCCCGGAACACCGCCAGCTCGAGCATCGAGCCGGTCATCCCGCACAGCACCGAGCCGACCAGGAACACCGACATCGCGACCAGGATCAGGGGCTTGCGGCCGTAGAGGTCGGACAGCTTGCCGTACAGCGGGGTCGTGATCGTCGCGGTGATCAGGTATGCGGTGGTCGCCCAGGCCTGCAGGGAAAGGCCGTTGAGGTCGTCGGCGATCGTCCTGATCGCGGTGGCGACGATCGTCTGGTCGAGCGCGGCCAGCAGCATTGCCATCATCAGCCCGGCCAGGATCGTCAGGATCTGCCGGTGGGACAGCTCGCCGGATCGCGGCGCGGCGGCCGGGGCAGCTGTGGTCATGCAGGCTCCCGTTCAGATCGCTGCAGTCGATTGGTCTCGAAGGCGGCTGGTCTCGAAGGCGGTGTTGAACCGGTCCAGCAGTTCGGTCAGCTTGTCCCGGTCGGCGGGGTCCCAGTCGGCGGTCAGGCTGGCGACCCGCTTGTCGCGTTCGGCGCGTGACCTCACCAGGCACTGGAGGCCCTTTCCGGTGGCGGCGAGCAGCGTCGCCCGGCCGTCGGCGGGGTCGGCCTGCCGCTCGACCAGGCCGAGCCCGACGAGCTGCTGCACCTGCCGGCTCACCGTCGAGGTGTCCGAGTACACGGCGTCGGCGAGCGCGGTCGTGCGCATCGGGCCGTTGTCGACGAGTTGCACGAGCAGACCGAACGTCGCGCGCTCCAGGTGCTCGCCCCGCCGCGCGGCCTCGGCTTGCGCCTTGCTCTTCTCGACGAGCCTGACCAGGCGGAACAGCTGCGCGGCCAGCCGTCCCGCCGACTCGAGGTCGGCCACGGATAACTCCTTGCTTGCACTGTGCAACTAGTTGCTTCGTACAAGCATGCGCGGTCGCGGGATGGGGCGGCAACCGAATTGACAGTGAGCTGCGACTCGATCCGGCCCTACCCGTGGTCGCCTGGCCGGTTGCGGCCCTGGTACGGCGGGGCGAACACGACCAGAACCGTCAGGTCGGTGCGCACCTCCAGGAACCGGTGCCGCTCACCGGCCGGCACGTACAGCGTCGTGCCCGGCCCGACGTCGACCCGGCGACCGCCCGACTCGACTGCGCCCGACTCGACTGCGCCCGACTCAACTGCGCCCGACCCGACTGTGCCCGACTCAAACGTGCCCGACTCGAACGTGCCCGTCCCGGACAGCACGACGTACACCTCGTCGACCGGATGCGCCTGCTGATCGTCGACCCCGCCGGCCGGCACGCAGTACGTGCCGACGCTCATCGCCGACGTGCTCAGGTGCTCGACGTAGTAGTTGGCGAAGCCGCCGGGGACGGCGAACTCGCCGGCGCGGTCCAGATGCTGCACCGTCCCGACACTAACCGCCCTCCGCCACTGACCGCTCCCCATATCAACGCCCTCGACCTGCCGTTTACGGCTACGGTCGAGCCATGGTCCGCTACCTGCGCCCCCGGATCCTGGCCAAGGTGGTCAACCCGCTGATCGTTCGGTTCGGCCCGGTGACCACCCTCACCGTGTTCACGCCGACCGCTCGCCGGCCGTTGCGGCTGCCGGTCAGGGTGCTGGAGTCGGGCGGCCGCAGGTACCTGGTCTGCGGCACCGGCGACGCGGACTGGGTGCGCGAGCTGCGCTCCGCCGGCTCGTGCGAGGTGCGGCGCCGCGGCTGGACCCAGCGGTTCAGGGTCGTCGAGCTGCCGCCGGGCGAGCGCGCGCCGCTGCTGGCGCAGTGCCGGCCAGTGTGGAGCCGGCCAGTGTGGAGCCGACCAGTGTGGAGCCGGCCAGTGTGGAGC
>DASSUA010000387.1:0-11458 GCA_035707525.1 Pseudonocardiaceae bacterium | reverse complement strand
CCCGCGGCGGACCAGGGCGACCTTGCCGGTGAAGTCGCTGCCGGCGAAGTCGTCAGCGGTGCACCCTGGGTCGGCGTCCTCCCGGGCGGCCGCGGTCGGCGCGGTGATCCCGCCGACCGGCGTCTGCGGCGAGTACGCCATCATCCAGAGCCGGTAGTTGACGCCGGCCGCGGTGATGCGCTCGGCGTCGTAGACCGTGGCCTCGTAGTTGAACGACGGCGTCGAGACCTGGAAGCCGGCGCCCCGCAGCTTGCCTGCGACGTACTCGACGCTCGCGTCGTAACCGGGAGTGTCGGCCGCCCTGGTTCCCCCGTTCGCGTCGGCGATGCGCTGGAAGGCGCGCTGGTGCCGGTGGGCGTTCTCCCCGCTGACGCTCTTGACCAGCTTGCTGGCCAGGTTGGTGTCGGGGGCTGGGGCGGCGCTGGCCGGCACCGCGAGGGCGAGTCCGGTTGCCGTGGCGGCCAATAACACGGCAAACGTTCGTAATCTGGACCGTGACGACTTAGCTGACATAACCGAGGACCGTGCCGCGTTGATTGGTGCTGGTCAAGGGCCGGTCGATGGGTATTACCTGGGGTGACCAAACCGCCGCTTACCCAGTGCGACCGGGTGGATTGGCTGCGTTCGACTCGCTCGTTTCGAGGCCGGCCAGGTAGTTGCGCACCAGGCGGGCGACCCGCTCGGGCTGCTCGAACTGCGGCACGTGGCCGCAGTCGGTGAGCACGACCGACCGCGCCGCCGGCAGCACGGCGATAACGTGCCGGCCGAACGCGGCCGGCACCAGGCGGTCACGCGCACCCCATACGAACAGCGACGGGATGCCCAGCGCCGACAGCCGCGTCCAGAACCCCCGCTCGCCGAACGGAACGTCCAGGTAGATGTGCCGCAACGCGGCGAAGAAGGCCACCCGGTTCGCCGGCCGGTTCATCACCCGGCAGAACTCGTCGGTCGCCGTCTCGTACCAGCTCTCCGGAAGCCGCTGCGGCTTGGCGAACAGCAGCCGGACCTGGCGGTTAACCAGCCGCCGCGGCATCAGTATCGGCGCGAACGCCAGCTCGGGCCGGGCCAGCATCGCCAGCGGGACGAGCTGGCGCAGCCGGCGAAACGCCATCGCCGGGGCGAGCCCGATCAGGCCGCGCACCCGCTGCGGGTGCCGCAGCGCGAACTCGAGGGCGATCCGCCCGCCGAGGCTGTTGCCCCCGACAACAGCGCGGGTCACGCCCAGACTGGTCAGCAGGCCGTCCAGCCAGTCGGCGAAGAAAGGCGCGTCGTAGCGCCCGCGCCAGGCGTGCGTCGCGCCGAACCCGGGCAGGTCGGGGGCGAGCACCCGGTAGTCCGGCGCCAGGGCGGTGACCAGCGGCAGCAGCGAGGCGTTGGTCGCGCCGAGGCCGTGCAGCAGCACCACCGGCTCGGCGCCGGGCGGGCCGGCCTCCAGGTAGTGGGTGAGCCGGCCGTGACCGCCGGCCGTGCCGAAGCGCGGGAAGTGCGCCGGCTGCACCGCCGCCTGCAGGGCGCACTGCAGCTGCATGGCCAGCGCCAGGTTGCCCCGGACGGTCAACCGCCGGCCGAGGAAGGCGTCCACGCCGGAGAGCTGGCCGGCCGCCATCGCCCGGAACGTGATCAGCTCGGCGCGGATGGTGGCGTCCGGATGCTCGACCGCGCGGCGCAGCAGCCGCAGGCGGCCGTCGCGGACCAGCACGGTGCAGGCCGCCGCTCCGGCGTCGAACACGACGTGGGCCGGCCGCCATGTCCGAAGCGGTTCCGGGGCCTGCGGCCGCAGCACCGCCGCCAGCACCGAGGCGAGCTCGTTGTCCGACACCCTATCGATGTTGTGCCGAAACCGCCGTTTAGGCAACCAGCTCGAGCACCGCGATCGCCTGCACGTGGAGGCTTCCCAGGTACAGCTTGCCGTCGTGTTCCCGGACGCCGGTCACCTCGTGGAACCGCTCGCCGTCGCCCTGCAGGTCGTGCACGACGTTGCCGTCGCCGTCGACGCTGAGCACCCAGACGGTGCGGCCGGGTTGCGGCTGCAGGCGTTCCGGCAGCGCCCAAGCCACCTTCCGGAACGCCGGCGGCAGCCGGTGCAGCCGGTCGAGCGCGGGGTTGCGTGGGGCCGGCAGGGCGACCCAGAAGAGGCCGTCCGCGCCGGTGGAGATGTTGTCCGGAAAGCCGGGCAGGTTGTCGACCACGGTCTCGCTGCTGCCGGCGCGCTCGCCGGTGAGCCACAGCCTGGACAGCCGGTAGCTGCCGGTCTCGGCGTACATCACGAACGACTCGTCGTGGGCCAGGGCGACGCCGTTGGCGAACTGGAGCCCGCGCCGCAGCACCTCGACCTTGCCGTCGGGGTTGCGGCGCAGCAGCCGCCCGGTGCCGGAGTGCTCGAGCAGGTCCGCGCGGTAGTGCTCGAGCCCGAACCGCTGCGACGAGTCGCTGAAGTAGATCGTGCCGTCGGCGGCGATCGCGGCGTTGTTGCAGACCCCGAGCGGTTCCCCGGCCAGCTGCGACACCAGCGTGGTCAGCCCGCCGCTGGCCCGGTCGACCCGCAGCAGCCCCTTGTACGCGTCACACACCAGCAGGTCGCCGTCCGGGAAGATCTCGATGCCGAGCGGGCGCCCGCCGGTGTCGGCGAGCTGGTTGATGCGCAGCCCGTCCGGACTCAGCCGCCAGATCCGGCCGTCCTCGACGCCGGTGACGATCCAGCCGTCGGCGTCGACGGCGACATCCTCGGGTCCGGTGCCGGGGATCGGGATCACCCGCATCGGCGGCAGCGGCTGGTTGCCTTGCCTGGCCCTGGCACGCGGCGGCGGTACCGGGGGATTCCAGACGACGGGCTGCAGTCTCGGACGTCCCATTGATTCTCGTCCCCTCGGTGGCCTTCGGTACGCCGGGCCTTTCGTATGTCACCGTATTAAACGGCCTGCCAGGGTGAAGGCGTGGTCGGTGCCCGCCCCGCATGGCTGACGTGGACCGTGCCGGTGCCGGCGGCCGCGGTCGTCGCTCGCGCTCACCTGGAGCGGTGCCCGTAGCCCTGTGGCGTCGCTTGAGACTCCGATCGTAGATCGTTACGCAGAACCCTAGCCGCTACCCTAAGTAGTATTTGATCAAAAATGTCGCGCTCCGTAACATCGCCGCCCGCCGGCAACCTGCCGTGCTCCCCTTGCTCTGAGAGCCAGCCGGCAACGCCAAACGCCGCAGGTCAAGCAGTACATCAGCTGGTCGGAGCCCGATGCCAGCTGGCTCTCAAAGCAAAGGGAGAGGCGGAGCCTACAGTCGGGCGCCGCCGCGACGGAGGGTAGCTTTTCTTGATCAACTACTACGTAGGGTAATAGCACGGCCGTGGGGTAACGAACTGCGGCTGGAGCGTTGGGAGTGACAGGCTCGGCACCGGTTTGCGGTGGTGGACGGGCACTCCACAGGAGCCTGACCCGCTACCCGAGGTCACGGCGCCGGAATCCGGCGAGGCCGGCGGCGATCAGCACGGCGGCTGCCCCGGCCAGCCACAGCAGCGGCGTCGCGGTGAACTCGCTCCCGGGCAGGCGCGGCACGTGCGTGAACGGCGCGAGGTCGAGCAGCCGCTGGTCCAGGTCGAGGATCTGGCCGACGAAGGTCAGGAACGCGCAGACCGCGAACGCTCCCCAGGCCAACGCGTTCGACGCGCCCGGCAGCAGGCCGAACACCGCGACCGCGACCCCGGCGAGCACCCAGACCGCCGGCAGGTGGGCGATCGCCCCGCTCATCGTCGCGGCGACGCGCGCGGCGGGGTCGTCGCCGGCCTCGGTCGAGGCGAGCCCCATCGTCAGGCCGAGCGCCGCGAGCGCCGCGGCCGGACCGAGCAGCGCGAACACCAGGTGGCTGGTTAGCCAGGCCGGGCGGCTGACCGCGGTGGCGAGCACCGGCTCGGCCCGCAGCGCAGTCTCCTCGGCGCGCATCCGCAGCGCGGCCTGCACGGCGAAGCCGGCCGCGGCGATCGCGAGCAGGCCGAGCGAGGCGGCCAGGTAGGCGTCGCGCAGCACGTCGGCGCCGCCGAGCCGGGCCAGGTACTGCTGGACCTGCGGGCTCTGCGCGAAGCCCTCGATGTCGCGGGACGCTCCGCCGATCACCACCCCGATCGCCGCCAGCCCGAACGTCCAGGCCAGCAGCGATCCCCGGTGCAGCCGCCAGGCCAGGCCGAGCGGGCTGCCCAGTCTCGGCGACGCGGTCGCCGGCCCGAGCCGTGCCGGCAGCACGCCGGCGCCGACGTCACGGCGGCTGGCCAGCGCCGCGGCGGCGGCGATCAGGGTCGCGGACACCAGGACCAGCGCCAGCGCGAGGCCCCACCGCTCCCCCGCGTACGGGCGGATCCGCTGGGCCACGCCGAGCGGGGACAGCCACGACAACCAGCCGATGTCGCCGCCGGACCCGCTGGAGTCACCGGCCGCGCGCAGCACGAACGCGACCCCGACCACGCTCATCGCGATCCCGCGCGCCGCCCCGGCACCCTCGGTGAGCTGGGCGGCGAGCGCCCCGACGGCCGCGAAGAACCACCCGGTCACGGCGAACACCAGGCCGTAGGCGAGCGCCCCCGCGGTGCCGTAGCCCGCCATCGTCGCGGCGATGAGCAGCCCGACGGCGAGGTCGGCGGCGAACGTCACGGCCAGCGCGGCGGCCAAGTGGGCGTGCCGGCCGACGACCGCGGAGCCGACCAGGTCGCGGCGCCCGGCGTCCTCCTCGGCCCTGGTGTGGCGGATGACGGTGAGCAGGCTGACGATCGCCATGAACATCATCAGCGTGCCCGAGCGCCAGGCGGTCAGCGCGCCCAGGTTCGAGCCGAACACCTCGCCGATCGTGCCGCGCAGCGCCGGGTTGGCGACGATCGAGTCGTGGTACTGGCGCAGCTGCTCCGGCGTCGGATACACCTGCGCGGTCGCCCCGGCGAACGAGACCGGCAGCAGGCCGAACGCCAGCACCCAGATCGGCAGCAGCACGCGGTCGCGGCGCAGCACCAGGCGGACGAGGCCACCGGTTCCGGTGAGGGTGGTGTTCATCGCGCCGGCTCCAGTTCCTCGCGGTCCGGCTTCTCGTCGTGGTAATGCCGCAGGAACAGCTCCTCGAGCGTCGGCGGCTGGCTGACCAGTGCCCGCACCCCGCTGCTGGACAGCAACCGCAGGACGTCGTCGAGGTGGGCGGCGTCGACCTCGAACCTGACCCGGTTGCCCTGCACGTCCAGGTCGTGCACGCCGGGCGCCCCGGTGAGCCCGTTGGGCGGACCGGCCAGCTCGGCGTTGATGCTCGTGCGGGTCAGGTGGCGCAGCTGCGCGAGGCTGCCGGTCTCGACGCGGCGGCCGGCCCTGATGATGCTCACCCGGTCGCACAGCGCCTCGACCTCGGCGAGCACGTGGCTGGACAGCAGGACGGTCCGGCCGCGCCGGCGCTCGTCCTCGATGCAGCGGCGGAACACGTCCTCCATGAGGGGGTCGAGGCCGGACGTCGGCTCGTCGAGCAGCAGCAGTTCGACGTCGGAGGCCAACGCCGCGACCAGCGCGACCTTCTGCCGGTTGCCCTTGGAGTAGGCCCGGCCCTTCTTGCGCGGGTCGAGCTCGAAACGCTCCAGCAGATCGGCCCGGCGCCTGGGGTCGAGCCCGCCGCGCAGCCTGCCGAGCAGGTCGATCACCTCGCCACCGGACAGGTTGGGCCACAGCGTCACGTCGCCGGGAACGTAGGCGAGCCGCCGGTGCAGCCGCGTCGCGTCGGACCACGGATCGCCGCCGAGCAGCGACGCCGAGCCGGCGCCGGCCCGCAGCAGGCCGAGCAGGATGCGGATGGTGGTGGTCTTGCCCGAGCCGTTCGGGCCGAGGAAGCCGTGCACCTCACCGGTGTTGACGGTGAGGTCGAGTCCGTCCAGGGCACGCGTCCGGCCGAAGGTCTTGACCAGGCCGCGAACCTCGATAGCCGTTGTCATGGCCGTGAAGCTACACTATATTCACAAAACCGTGAAGCTGATGTAATCCGTTAAGCTCAGCCCGGCGGAAGGGGGCGATTGCGGATGGCCCAGCAGCCCGGCCGGGACCAGGAGGCGGTCTCCCGGTTCATCGAACGGTTCAGTTCGGTGCTCACCGACAGCGGCATGGCCCGGATGCCGGCCCGCATCTTCGTCGCCCTGCTCGCGGCGGACAGCGGCCGGCGCAACGCCGCCGAGCTCGCCGAGACCCTGCAGGTGAGCCCGGCCGCCATCTCCGGTGCCATCCGCTACCTCGTCCAGGTCGGCCTCGTCTCCCGGGAGCGCGAGCCCGGCACCCGCCGCGACGTCTACCACGTGCACGACGACGCCTGGTATGCCGCGGCCCTTCGGCGCGAGCAGATGCTGCGCCGCTGGGAGGCGAGCCTGCGAGACGGCGTCGACGCGCTCGGCCCGCACACCCCGGCCGGGCGGCGCATCCTCGAATCCCTGCACTTCGTCGAGTTCGTCGAGACCGAGCTCCCCCACGTGCTCAAGCGCTGGGAGGAGCGCAAGACCCAGCTGGAGGCGGGCAGCTGACCTAAGGTCGTCAGATCAGCGCCACGCAGCTCGGCGGGCTGGCCGGCTTCACCGCCCTCGCCTCCGGCCTGAACTGGTACGTCATGTCCCACTACCGGGACAAGGGCTACGGCGTGGGCTCCCGCGTCGGATACCTGGCCGGCCTGCGGGGCGGGCGCCAGGAGGTGCGGCCGGTCGGCGTCATCTTCCGCGACACGCCGGAGAACGCCTCCCGCTGGCGGCGCTGGTACCGGCTGCTGCTGATCGACCTGTGGGTGGTGTTCTTCTGCGGCGCCATGCTCGGCATGCTGCTGCCGACGATCCTGATGTCGCACGTCGTCGCGACCAGCGGCGAGAAGCCCACCAGCGCCAACGTGCCGACCTTCGTGGCCACGCAGCTCGGCGAGCAGCCGAAACCGGCCAGGCCACGGCCCTGGCACTACGTGATCCTGGTGCTGAACGTGCTGTTCGTCAGATTCCGGCTACTTGGGGACCGCTAGAGCCACCTGTGGAGCTAGCGGTCCCCAAGTGAGCCGCTTCAGCGATCGGGTGGCTGGCACCGCACCCACCCGAGACTCCCGGGTCGGGCGTTCGGGCGCGGCTCAGAAAGGGCGCCGGCCGGGCGCGCTAGGCAAGACGTGAAGAGGATTCTAGTGTGCGCGTTGTGCTTGGCGGGCGGACGTTTGCGGTCCTGGCGGTGGCGCTCTTCGGGTTGCTGTGGGCGGCCCCGCCGGGGTGGGCGCACGAGGAGCGGCCGGTGCTGCCGCCCGATGGGTCCGGCAGCGTGCCGAGCCACCGCACCGGGGAGCCCGACCTGCTGGTGTGCAAGGCCGACCGGGCCGACTTCGAGCGGCGGATCGCCGGCTTCCCGGCGCAGCTGCGCGAGCGCAACCGGCAGCTGTTCGAGCGGTGCCTGGCGGAGGGGTTCCGCCACCTGCAGGAGGCGGTCGACCGGGTCGACGGCCCCGGTCGCACGATCGCGATCCTGCCCGGGCTGTACCAGGAGGAGCCGAGCCTGGCCGAGCCGGCCGGCGGGTGCGCGGACCTGGACGCCCCGCGGGCCAAGCTCGGCCACCAGATTCTGAGCCTGGACCAGCAGCGGCGTTGCCCGCACAACCAGAACCTGGTCGCGATCATCGGCATCGAAGGCCTGCAGATCGAGGGCACCGGCGCGCAGCCGCTGGACGTGATCGTCGACGCCCAGTACCGGCGGCTCAACGCGATCCGCGCCGACGGATCAGACGGGATCTACCTGCGCAACTTCACCGCGCAGCGGACCACGTTCAACTCGGTGTACGTGCTGGGCACCGACGGGTTCGTGATCGACCGCATGCTGACCCGCTGGAACGACGAGTACGGCTTCCTGACCTTCGCCACCGACCACGGCCTCTACACCGACTGCGAGTCCTACGGCAACGGCGACTCCGGGATCTACCCCGGCAGCGCGTCCGACCTCAACCGGGACAAGGGCTACGACGTCCCCCGCTACAGCATCGAGATCCGCAACTGCCGCAGCCACCAGAACATGGTCGGCTACTCGGGCACCGCCGGAGACTCGGTGTGGGCGCACGACAACGAGTTCTTCGACAACATGGCCGGCGCCTCGATGGACAGCGCCTTCCCCAACCACCCCGGCCTGCCCCAGAACCACGCGAAGTTCGAGCGCAACATCATCCGCGACAACAACAAGGACTACTACGCGCACGTCCGCGACGGCACGTGTGCGCGGCCGACCGCCGAGCGCGGGTACGAGCGCGGCGTCGTGTGCCCGGCGGTCGGCCTGCCGCGCGGCACCGGGATCATCACCGCCGGCGGCAACGACAACGTCTACCGGGACAACTGGATCTACGGGCACGACAATGCCGCGTTCGGGCTGTTCGCCGTGCCGGCGTTCCTGCGCAACGAGAGCGACCCGGGCAGGCAGTTCGACACCTCGCACCGCAACCGCTACGCGGGCAACCACCTCGGCCGCAGCCCGACGGGCGAGTCCAGGCCCAACGGCGCCGACGTGTGGTGGGACGGGCAGGGCAGCGGCAACTGCTGGCAGCACGACGCCGAGCGGTCGACCCCGGCGGTGCTGCCGGAATGCGGGGCGGTTGCGGGCGAGGTGTCCGGTGGCGGCCACCGCGTGCTCGGCGAGCCGGTCAAGCTCGTCAAGCTGTACGCCTGCAGCGGCTACGACCTGGGTCGGGCCCACCTGCCGGGCAGCTGCGACTGGTTCGGCGCCAGCGGTCTCGGGCGCATCGAGGTGCAGCTCGCGCTCGTCACGTCGGCGCTGCTCGCGCTGGCCGGCCTGCTGTTGTGGCGGCGGCTGCGCGGTTCCCGGGCCGGGCTGGCGTTCACGATCGCGGGACTGGCCGGCCTCGCCCTCGACGTCGTCGCCGCGACCGACGCGTTCTCGCCGTGGCCGCCGGTGGCGCTCGTGCTCATGGGGGTGTGGTGGGTCGGCATCGGGCTGCTGCTGCGCCGGGAGCGGCCGGCATTGGGCGCTTTCACGGTGGTGGTCGGGGCGCTCGCCTTCGTCGACGCGTTCGACAAGGCGGTCATGCTGGTGCCGCTGCTGCCGGTCGGCCCGGCGTGGATCCGTGGCATCGCGGTCAACATCTGGTTCTTCTGGGCGCTCGCCTCGCTTGCGGCGCGTAGCGCGCCGGCGCCCGCCGAGCCCCGGGCGGTGCCGGCCGGCGCACCGGCCTGATTAGTCACCGAAGGAATCGAAGGTGACGGGGTAGCCCGGCGTAGAGTGAGCGGGTGCGGCCGGCCGGCGTCATGATCTTCGGGGTGGCGGAGCCACCCAGATGAAGCCCGGCGCCGTGGCCGGTCGCAGCGGCCTGATCCACGAGGCGGGGTTCTACGGCAGCGACAAGGAGCTCCTGGAACTGTCCGTGCCGTTCCTGCTCGCCGGGCTGGAAACCGGTGAGTTGGCGCTGGCGGTGTTCTCCGGACCAAGGGCGGCTCTGGTCCGCGACGCGCTGCCGGACCCGTCGCCGGTGATCTTCATCGACAGCGACCAGCGGTACCAGCGACCGGCGGTCGCGATCCGGATGTACCGGGAGCTGGTGGCCGAGCAGCTGGCCAGCGGCGTGCCGCGGCTGCGTGCGGCCGGCGAGGTGCCGCATCCCGGCGTCGGGGCGCCCTGGCCCGGGTGGGCCCAGTACGAGGCCGTGGTCAACCGCGTGTTCGCCGCGTTCCCGCTGTGGGGTCGTTGCCTGTACGACACCAGGACGACCCCGTACGACGTGCTCGACGACGTGGGCCGGACCCACCCCTGGCTGACCAGGCCGAACGGCGAGGCCAGCCCCAACGCCGACTTCCAGGACCCGGCGCTGTTCCTGCGTAGCCGGTTCGCCGCGCCGCCGGACCCGCTGGAGGGCACCGCGCCGGTGATCGCGCTGGTCGATCCGAGGCCGTCGGTCGCCAGAGTCGCGGTGCGGGCCACCGCCCTGGCCTGCGGGATCGGCCACGACGAGGTCGACGAGTTGGTCGCGGCCGTCCAGGAGGCCGTGGTGAACGCGCTGGTGCACGGCAAGCGGCCGGTGCGGTTACGGGTGTGGGTCGGGCTCCAGCGCATTGTCGTCGCGGTCACCGACCGCGGTCGCGGACCCTCGGACCCGTTCGCCGGGCTGGTTCCGGCATCCGACAACCCGCACGGCGGCTTCGGGCTGTGGCTGGTCCACCAGCTGTGCCGGCAGGTGACGATGAGCCGTGACGAGCACGGCTTCACCATCCGCATGATCGCCGGCGGCGGCCCCAGCCGGCGGTTCTAGCCGGTAGTCGCTGGTGCGGTGACCCGGCTTCAGCCGATCGACGGGATGAACGCCGGCGGCCGCCGCAGGTGGGTGCCCTGCTCGAAGGCGAACCCGATCGCGAGCAGCGTCGGCTCGCTGTAGCGCCCGCCCATGATCGACATGCCGACCGGCAGCGGCCCGACGAAGCCCATCGGCACGGTCAGGTTGCTGTAGCCGGCCACCGCGGCTGGTCCGGAGCTGCCGAACAGGAACGCGTCGCCCTGGCCGAGCGTCGTGCGCCAGGCGGGGCTGTTGGTCGCGGCCACGATCGCGTCCAGCCGGTTCGCGGCGAGCGTCTCGTCGAGCCCCCGCCTCGCGGCGCTGGTAGCGGCCTCCCGCGCCGCCCGGTACCCGGGATCGCCCAGATCGCCGGTGGTGGCCTGGGCGAGCTCGAAGATCTCCTGCCCGAAGTACGGCATCTCGCGCTCGGCGTCCACCAGGTTGAACTCGATCAGTCCGGCGAGGTCCCGCGGGTGCCGCCCGGGGGTCGCCGCCAGGTAGGCGTTGATGTCGTGCTTGAACTCGGTGAGCAGCGCCGGGAACTCGTTTTCGTTGATGATGTCCTGGTACGGGATCGTCACCTCGACCGTGGTCGCACCGAGCGCCCGAAGGTGCGCGACGGCCTGGTCGAACGCCGCGTCGGTCTCCGGGCTGGTGCCGCCGGTGGCGTCGCGCCAGACCCCGATGCGCTTGCCCCGCAACGCATCGGGCCGCAGGAACGGGGTGTAGTCGTCCCTGGCGAAGGGGGCGCCGGCCGCGGTCGACGGGTCGCGCGGGTCCGGGCCGTTGATCGCGGCGAGCACGATCGCGGTGTCGGTCACGTTGCGGGTCATCGGTCCGGCGGTGTCCTGCTCGGCCGAGATCGGCACGACGCCGCTGCGGCTGACCAGGCCGATGCTGGGCTTGAGGCCGACGACTCCGGTCGCGCCGGACGGGCAGACGATCGAGCCGTCGGTCTCGGTGCCGATCGCCACGGTCGCCAGGTGGGCCGAGACCGCCGTGCCGGAGCCACTCGACGACCCGCACGGGTTGCGGTCGAGCACGTAGGGGTTGGCGGTCTGGCCGCCGACGGCGCTCCACCCGCTCGAGGAGTTGAACGAGCGGAAGTTCGCCCACTCCGAGAGGTTGGCCTTGCCGAGCACGACGGCGCCGGCGGCGCGCAGCCGGGCGACCAGGTGCG
>DASSUA010000386.1:0-11217 GCA_035707525.1 Pseudonocardiaceae bacterium | reverse complement strand
GCCGGCCAGCTCGCCGTGCACGAGCGCCGCGAGCCCCCCGGACAGCAGCAGCCAGCCAAGCGGCAGCACCTGGCGGCGCTGCCTGGCCAGCCGCACGGCCCGGCCCACCCGCCGCAGCGCGAGCGCCGGCCGGCCGAGCAGGACATCGGCAAGGCACAGCCACGCCGCGCCCTCCAGCCGGGGCACCAGTTCGGCGTCGGTGAGCCCGTCGACGGCCTCGCCCGCACCATCGGCGGCAGCCGCCGCCTCCGGATAGGCGCCGTCCAGGCAGCGCACGAGCGCCAGCGCGCCGCCCGCGACGGCCGGCTCGCCGATCGCCTTCTCGGCGAGCGCCCGGGCCCCCGCCGGGTCGCCGTCCAGCGCGCGGGCCACGGCCACGTGGGCGAGCAGCACCGGATGCCCACCGTCCAGCTCGCGCTGGGCCAGCGCGATCGCCTCCGGGTAGCCGCCGGTGGCCAGCCCGACCCGGCACGCCGTCACCAGCGCACGCACCCGAAGCCGGCCGGCGGCCGGCAGCTCGGCAAGAGCGGCCCGGGCCGCGTCCAGCTCGCCACCGGCGGCCAGCGCCTCGGCCAGCCGCACCCGCACCGCCACCGCCGACACCGAACCCCCGCCGATCCCGCCGGCGCTGCCGGCCCTGCCGGCGCTGCCGGCGCTGCCGGCGCTGTCGTGCATCGCGAACGCCAGCCAACGCGCCGCCGCCAGTGGGTCCCGCCAGCGCATCCGCGCCGCGGCACTGACCAACTCCCCGGCCGGCCCGTCCCCTAGCTCACCGGCCCGGACGAGATGGTCGGCGAACCGAACCGCCGAAGCGCCCCGTTCACGCAGCGCCGCCGCGGCCCGCGCGTGCGCACCACGCCGCCACCCGGCGCCGGCCGCCGCGTACGCCCTCGCCCGCGCGGTCTCTCCGGCAAAGCGCCAGCGCCCGGTACCGTCGTCCGGAACCAGAACGCCATCGCGCGCCAGCCGGTCAAGCGCCCCGTCCACCTCTGCCGCCGGCAGCTCGCTGACCGCCGGCAACAGCCCGGGCTCCATCTCCACGCCGAGCACGGCGGCCGCGTGCAGCACGGCCAACTCACCCCTGTCCACGGCGACCATGGAACCGGGCAACGGCCGGCCACACCTCCGGACCGCTCACGGAGCCGCCGCCCCCACGACTACGCAGCAACTGCGTAGCAATCTCCGGTATCAGAACGGCGCCAGCCCGCTCCACGCCAGAGCCTGTTCCGCGCAAAATGCGTTTGGCTGCGCGTAAGGCGTCGACTAGGAATGGCCGGGTGAGCTTCACCGTCGAAAATGTCGTATTCGACTGCGCCGACCCGTACCAGCTGGCCGGATTCTGGAGCCGGGTAACCGGCTGGCCGCTCGGCGAGGACGACGAGCCAGGGGACCCGGAGGTGATCGTCCGAACCCCGGTCGGGCCGACCCTGTTCTTCCAGCGCGTACCCGAGCCGAAGGCGGTCAAGAACCGGTTGCATCTTTGCCTGCGGCCGGACGGGTTCCGGGAGGGCGAGGTCGAGCGGCTGATCGGGCTGGGCGCGTCGATGGTCGACGACCGGCGCGAGGCGAACGGGCTCGGCTGGGTCGTGCTCGCCGACCCGGAGGGCAACGAGTTCTGCGTGCTGCGCGGCATCGGCGACCGCCAAGCCGAGGCCCAGGTCAGCGTTCCGGACTGAGTTCAGGGCGCCTCAGCCTGCCCGGGCAGCTCCTCGCTCAACCTCCGTGCCACGGCATTGCTTTGGAGTCTCGGGCCGTATCCGCATCGGGGGCTGGCGGTCCGGCCGGGTGGAAGGGCAGCGGCCGTAGACGGATGCGGTCGCGTAGCACGGTGGCGACCGCGCCGACCGTCAACGGTTCGGCGAGGACGGGCAGGTTGGCCAGTAGGAGCGCGGCCTGTTCCTCGGGGTTTAGTTCGTTGAGGTGGCGGAGCAGCACGAAGGACGGGGTGGTGCGGCGTTGTCGGGCCAGGATGGCGCCGAAATCGCTATCGCTGGAGACGATGACGCACTCGTGCTCGGCCGCCAAGGCCAGGATCTCGGCGTCGCTCGCACAAGCCAGATCAATGTCGATGACATGACATGCCTGGTAGCCCGCGTGGCGCAGGGCTGCCGCCACGCGAGGAGAGAGGTTGGCGTCGATGAGGAGCTTCACGCCGGGTGCGCGAGGGGCAGTTCCCGTTCACTGACCGCTGCGGCGGCGTACTCCAGCGCGGCGAGCACATCGGCGTACTCCAGGTAGGGGTAGTCCCCCAAGACCTGTTCGATCGACCGTCCAGCAGCCAACTGCCCGAGCACGGCGCTGACGGTGACCCTCAGCCCGCGAATGCATGGCAACCCGCCCATCCGGTCCGGATCGATGCTGATCCGCTCGAACGCCATGCCCTCATCATACGACGTGAGCTCTATAGGCGATCGCCAAGCCGAGGCCCAGGCCAGCGTTCCGGACTGAGCTCAGGGCGCCTCAGCCTGCCCGGGCCGTTCCACGCCGGCGGCGACCGGGCCGTCGGATGCCAGGGTGCCGGCGCCTTGGCGGCCACCGAGCGGCAGCACGGCCGGGGCCGAGAGCCGGGCGAGCTCGGCGCGAACCTCGTCGGCCTCGGGGAGACCGAGGTCGGTGAACAGGGCGAGCGCCCGCTCGGTCCGGCGCCCGGCGCGGCCGGCGTCGCCGGTTGCGGCCAGCGCACGAGCCGCGCCGCGCTCGGCGCGCGCCTGCTCGTAGCGGCTGCCGGTGTGGCGGGCCTTCCGGAGGGCCTGCTGGAACGAGCGCAGCGCCCGGCGCGGTCGTTGCGCGGCGAGCTGGGCGTCACCGAGGTGGTTGAGCAGCTCCGCGGCGAGGTGGTCGTCGCCGATCTCGGCGGCGATGCGCAGCCCGCGCTGGTGGTGCTCGATGGCCGTGGTGAGCTGGCCGAGCCGCGCGTGGTCGGCCCCGAGGTAGCCCAGCGCGTAGCCCTGCCCGGAGCGGTCGCCGATCTCGCCGAACAGCTCGACGGCCCGCTCGTGGTGCTCGACGGCCTCGTCCAGCCGGCCCAGGCGCCGGCACACCGTGCCGAGGTGACCGAGAGCGGTGGCCTCGGTCTCCCGGTAGCCGATCCGCCGCCCGACAGCCAGCGCCTCCCGCAGGTGCTCCAGCGCCGGCACCAGGTGCCCGCACAGCTCCAGCGCCGCGCCGAGCGCGCACAGCTCGTTGGCGGTCCCGGTGTCGTCCCCGGCGGCACGGAAGAGCCGCAACGCCTGGTGGTGGTAGTCGACGGCGGCCGCGTAGTCGCCGAGCTTGGTGTGCAGCTTGCCGAGATTGCCCAGCACCTTGGCCTGGCCGACGGGGTCGTTCAGCTCCCGGTAGAGCCGCAGCGCCTGCTCGCTGCAGCGGATCGACTCCTGCGGGCGGCCCAGCTGCCAGTGCAGGATGCCGAGGCCGATCAGGGCGCGGCCGGTCCCCGGCTTGTCGCCGGCCGTGGTGGCGAGCTCGAGCCCGCGTTCGTGATGAAAGACCGCCTCCTGGTAGCGGCCCAGCCGCCAGCACACGATGCCCAGGCTGATCATGGCGTGGGCCCGGGCGGCCGGGTCCTCGGCCTCGATCGCCCTGGTGTAGAGCTGCTCGGCCTCCTGGTGGTGCGCGCCGATGTCCAGGTAGCGCACGATGATCCTGGCCAGCCGGCTCGCGTGCCGGCCGCCGTCGTCGGCCAGCAGCGCGGCCGCGATCAGGTTGGCGCGCTCCTGGTCCAGCCACGCCGTCGCGGCCGCCTGGTCGGCCAGCTTCGGCAGCGGCAGGCCTGGGTCGGCGACCCGCGGGCGGCGGTTCCGGTCGAACGGGGCGAGCACGTCCATCGCGACGGAGCTTCCGTACAGCTGCTGCTCGCGCAGCCGGTCCAGCGCGGCCCGGCGGTCCTGCTCCGGATCGTGCGCGACGAGCTCCGCGGCATAGGCCCGCAGCAGGTCGTGCATGCCGTAGCGGCGCCTACCGGCCGCCTGTACCAGGTGCGCCCGGCTCAGCGCCCGCAGCGCGGCCCTGGCCGGGCCGAGCCCCACGCCGGCCAGGGCGGCGAGGGCGTAGTCGTCCAGATGCGTGCCGGGATGCAGGCCCATGAGCCGAAACGCCTGCGCGGCCGCCTGGTCCAGGCTCCGGTACGACCAGGAGAACACCGCCCGGCTGGCGATCGTCGGCTCGCCGTCGCCGTCGAGCCGGTCCAGCCGGTGGGTGACGTCGGCGAGCTCGGCGTCGAGGTCGGCCAGCGAGGCACCGGGCCTGGTGCTGGCCAACTCGGCGACCAGCCGCAGGATGAGCGGAAGCCGCACGCACCGCCGGGCGAGCGAGGCGGCCACGCCGGGTTCGTCGGTGACCCGCGCGCCGATCAGCAGCCTCAGCAGCTCGACCGCCTCGGCCTCGGGCAGCGGGTCGAGGCTGATCCGGCGGGCGCCGTGCCGCACGACCAGCCCGGTGAGCGAGTCGCGGCTGGTCACCAGCACGGCGTTGCCGGAGCCGCCGGGCAGCAGCGGGTGAACGTGCTCGGTGTCCCGCACGTTGTCGAGCACGACCAGCATCCGCCGGTCGGCGAGCATCGTGCGGTATCGCGCGGCGCGTTCGGCCCGGTCGTGCGGGATGTCGGCGCCACCGACGCCCAGGCTGCGCAGGAACCAGGCGAGCGCGTGCTCGGGCCGCACGGGCTGCTGCCGGTCGTAACCGCGCAGGTCGGCGTAGAGGCAGCCGTCGGGGAACCGGGCGCGGTAGGCCCACCTGACGGCCAGCGCGGTCTTGCCGACCCCGGCCGTTCCGGTGATCGCGACGATGCCGGCGCCGGCCATCCGGTCCAGCTGCGCCAGCTCGCGCTCGCGCCCGATGAAGCCGTACACGTCGGGTGGCAGCTCACGCGGCACCGTGCCGGCCGCCGGGGAGCGGTGCCGGGCCCGGCGCTGCTCCGCCACCCGGTCCCGCGCGGTGGCCAGCGCGCGCTGCTCCGCAGCGCTCGCGCCGAGCAGCCTGATCAGCACGTCGAACCGGTCGGTGGGGGCGAGCACCTTGCCGCTGAGGTACTCGGAGATGACGCTGTAGGCGTAACCGGAGTGGCGGGCGAGCTCGCGGACGGTCAGCTCGGAGTCGTTGCGCCGGCGGGCATGCCTTCGCCGCAGCCGTCGCAGCACCTCCGCGAGGTCCTGCAGCGTGTGGACGCTGGTCGCGTCAACGGTCGTGTCGGCCTCGTCAGCCGCGCCTGCCACCGCCCCTCCCGGCTCGGTCCCCGGGCCGAAGAATAAGGGCTGCAATGCGGCTGGAAAGGCGCAATCAAGGTGAACTTTCCACCCTCGACGAAACGCGTTCGACCGGCCTGGTAACGCGCGTGGCGGTACCGGGCCGGTCGAACGCGATCCCCGTCAGATGCCGCAGGAACTAGCCGACCAGGTCTGGCTGGACTTGTGCGCCACGTGGGTGTGGTCGCCGTGCCCCGGGTAGCCCGGGCCGAGAATTTCCCGCCAGCCGTGGTTGCGGGCCTGCCTGGCCAGCGTGCACAGCGAGTGCGAGCCGGTGAGGTCGACCGCGTCGCCGTACAGGTGCCGGCTGGTCGGCGAGCCACCGACCGCGTTATTGCATGCGTAGCTGCGGAAACCGCTGCTGACGGTGATCGGGGCGCTGCCGAGCGCACGCCGCATTGCCTGCAGCTTCCACATGTTGACCAGCGCGTTCTCCCTGGCCTGTGCCGCCGACACCGCGCCGCCGGACCAGTCCGAGTTGCACCGGTTCAGCTCCGCGTAGGTGAAGTTGACCGGAGTGCAGTCGTCGTCCTGCAATGCGTAGATCTGGTTGAAGGTTTGCGGACCGGCGATGCCGTCCGCGGCAAGCCCGTACGCCTGCTGGAAACGGATCACGGCGGATCTGGTGGCCGGGCCGAAATCACCGTCGAGGGCGAGCACCGCTCCGTAACCCGGATAGCCGGCGACGCGGATCTGCAGGTTGCGCACATCCGTGCCGGACATGCCCTGGGAGAGCGTCCGGCCCCAGGTGTAGCAGCCGTCCGCCTGCGCCGGCGCCGCGGTGATCACGACGGCGACCAGACCGGTAGCGATAACCAACGGAATTGCAGACAGGTAGGTGACGATTCGCCGCAGCATTGCACCTCCATGCCGAGCGTGTTGTGGTAGGTGCAAAGCGTCGAACACGGCCCGCGCCTGGTCAATACCTTTCGGACTACCGTCGCCAAACGGTCAAGATTTTTCTAACTCGCCGCCGGCGGCGTCCGGCCCGCCCTCGGCCGCCGGCGCACGCACGACGAGGACCGCCACGTCGTCGCGCCTCGGGTCGCCTGAGAAGTTCTCTATCGCCGCCCGCACGGCGGCGACCAGCTCGGATGCCGGCGAGCCCGCCTCGGCGGCCAGGGTCTCGACGAGCCGGTCCTGGCCGAACAGCTCGGTCCCGCGCCGCCGCTCGGTGACCCCGTCGGTGTAGGTGACGAGCGCGTCGCCCGGTTCCAGCCAGTGCTGCGTGCACGTCGGGTTGACGTCGGGCACCAACCCGACCGCCGTGCCGTGCGTTCCGATGTACTCGACCTCCCCACCGGAGCGCAGCACCGCCGGCTGCTCATGACCGGCCAGCACCAACTCGACGCTCAGCCCCGGTCGTTGCCGCCGGCCGGACCGGCTGACCAGCGCGGCGGCGACCGTGCAGAACTGCTCCGGGCTGTTGCCGTCCAGCATGACCTCGTTGAGCAGCTGGATCGCCCTCGACAGCGACCGGCCGTCCTGGATGAGCACGCGCAGCACGTCGCGAACCAGCCCGGTGCGCGCCGCCGCCCGCGCCCCCTTGCCGCACACGTCGCCGATCGTGACCAGCCAGCGGTCGTCGGCCAGGGTGAGCACGTCATAGAAATCACCGCCGACGTCGCTCGCCGCGCTCGCCGGCAGGTACTCCGCGGCGAACTCGACACCCTCCGCGGCCGGCAGCTCGCGCGGCAGCAGCGCCTGCTGCAGCGCCTGCGACGTCTCGATGTGCGCGGCGGTGACCTGGGCGTTGTCGATGGCCAGCGACGCCCGCCTGGCCAGGTCGGAGATCAGGGCGATCTCCTCCGGCGAGTGCGGGCGTTCGGCGACCCGCCCGACCGTGAGCGTGCCGAGCGGCTGGCCACGCGCCGTCAGTGGCACCGCGACCGCGTCCGGCAGCCCGAGGCCGGTGGGGCCGTCACCCGGACGGTGCAGCATCGCGGTCAGCTGGGCCCGGTGCCCGTCCTGCCCGGTGCTCTCCAGCGTCTCGCGAAGCTCGGCGATCGCGTCCTCCTTGGCGTGCGTGAGGGCAGCGAGCCGCAGGCCGCCGTGCTCGTCGGCCAGGTGCACCGCGCACCATTGCCCGAGCCTCGGCACCAGCAGCTGCGGAACCACGGCGACGGTAAGCTCGACGTCGAGCGACTGGGCCAGCAGCTCGCTGGTGTCGGCCAGGTAGCTCATCCAGGACCGGCGGCGCTGGTCGGCCCCGCGCAGCCAGTCCGATTCCACCGAGAGCGCGATCCGCTGCGCGGTCAGCTCGGCCAGCTCGGCGACGCTCGCCGAGTAGTCACCGAGGGCCAGGCGCAGCACGCCGCGCATCGGTTCCTGCACCGGCAGCCGCACCTCGACCAGCCGCCGCTCGCCCTCGGCGAGCCGGCCGATCGCGGACAGCGTCTGCGCGGGCAGGCCGTCGCCGTACTCGACCGACACGTCGGCGTACTCGGCGCCGACCAACTCGCACAGCCGGCGCAGCAACTCGGCGGCGAGCACCGGCAGCTCGAGCCTGCTGGCCAGGCTGGCCGGTATGTGCACCAGCCAGCGGGCGGCCGGCGGGTCCGGCCACGCCAGCTCCCGCGACGAGGACGACGGCGGTCCACCGTCGGGCGAGCGCCGCCTCGGCGCGCCGGCGCGGTCCAGCACGAACCACGTCTGGTGCCGCCCCATCGAGTCGTGCCTGGTCCCCCACTCCGACGACATCCGCTCCACGAGCAGCAGGCCGCGACCGTGCGTGGCGGCGCGCCCGGTCCTCGGCAGGGCGAGGTGCAGCTCGAGCGGACCAGGGCCGTAATCGGTGACGGTGACCTTGACGCCGGTCTCGCCGATCTCGAGCTCGACCTCGAACTCGGTACCGGCATGCAGCACCGCGTTGTCGCACAGTTCGCTGCCGAGCAGCACCGCGGTGTCCACGAGCTCGTCGAGGCCGGCCTCCTCCAGCGCCACCCTGAGCATCCGGCGCGCCAACACCGGCGACCGCGGTTCGGGCGCAAGTCGCAATCGACGCTCCAGCAGCACCGAAGCAGTGTGCCCGGTCTGTCCAGCGCTCGCCGCTCCAGATTAGAGTCGGTACCGGTCTGAAGGTATCGGGCCAGCGGTGTGGGTCGATGCCGTGCGCCAAAATGTTGACCGAACCGCTTCCCCAGTCCCTAGGACGGCGTCATGGCCACTGCCGAGCGAAGCCGGTCGCGAAAACCCCCCCAGGCGACCGCCGAAGCCTCCGATGAGGACATTCTCACCGAACTGCTGCACACGCTCGGGGAGGTGCGGCGCGGGCGCTTCGACATCCGGATGCGGCGCCGCAGCGGGCTCGCCGGCGAGGTCGTGGACCAGTTCAACGAGCTGGTCAGCCTGCAGGAGCGGCGCAACCGCAACCTGCTGCGGATCAGCCGGGTGGTCGGCCGGGAGGGCCGGATGGCCGAGCGCCTCGACGAGGAGGCCTACGACGGGCAGTGGGCCGAGGGCGCGCACGCGGTCAACTCGCTGATCGACGACCTGGTCAGCCCGATCGCCGAGATCGCCCGGGTGATCGCGGCGGTGGCCGAGGGGGACCTGTCGCAGCACATGACCCTGGAGATCGAGGGCCGGCCGCTGCGCGGCGAGTTCCTGCGGATCGGCAGGACCGTGAACACCATGGTCGGCCAGCTGTCGTCGTTCGCCGACGAGGTGACCAGGGTGGCCCGCGAGGTCGGCACCGAGGGCCGGCTCGGCGGCCAGGCCGAGGTGCCCAACGTCGCCGGCACCTGGCGGGCGCTCACCGACTCGGTCAACACCATGGCCAGCAACCTGACCAACCAGGTGCGGTCGATCTCCTCGGCGGCGACCGCGATCGCCGAGGGCGACCTGTCCCGCAAGATCACGGTGAGCGCCCGCGGCGAGGTGGCGGAGCTGGCGGACACCATCAACTCGCTGACCGACACGCTGCGGCTGTTCGCGATCGAGGTCACCCGCGTCGCCCGCGAGGTCGGCACCGAGGGCAAGCTCGGCGGCCAGGCCGAGGTGCCCAACGTCGCCGGCACCTGGAAGGACCTCACCGACGCGGTGAACCTGATGGCGGCGAACCTGACCGACCAGGTCCGCGGGATCGCCCAGGTGTCCACCGCGGTCGCCCGCGGCGACCTGTCCCAGAAGATCATCGTCGACGCCCGCGGCGAGATCCTGGAGCTGAAGAACACCGTCAACACGATGGTCGACCAGCTCTCCTCGTTCGCCGACGAGGTCACCCGCGTCGCCCGCGAGGTCGGCACCGAGGGCAAGCTCGGCGGCCAGGCGGCCGTGCCCAACGTCTCCGGCACCTGGCGCGACCTCACCGAAAGCGTCAACCAGCTCGCCGGCAACCTGACCGCCCAGGTGCGAAACATCGCCCAGGTCACCACGGCGGTCGCCCGCGGCGACCTGTCCCAGAAGATCACCGTCGACGCCCGCGGCGAGATCGCCGAGCTCAAGAGCACCGTCAACATCATGGTCGACCAGCTCTCCTCGTTCGCCGACGAGGTCACCCGCGTCGCCCGCGAGGTCGGCACCGAGGGCAGCCTGGGCGGTCAGGCCCAGGTGCCCAACGTGTCCGGCACGTGGCGGGGCCTGACCGACAGCGTCAACTACATGGCGTCGAACCTGACCTCCCAGGTGCGAAACATCGCCCAGGTCACCACCGCCGTCGCCCGCGGCGACCTGTCCCAGAAGATCACCGTCGACGCCCGCGGCGAGATCGCCGAACTCAAGAACACCGTCAACACGATGGTCGACCAGCTCTCCTCGTTCGCCGACGAAGTCACCCGCGTCGCCCGCGAGGTCGGCACCGAAGGCAAACTCGGCGGCCAGGCCCAGGTCCGCGGCGTCTCCGGCACCTGGCGCGACCTCACCGAGAACGTCAACCAGCTCGCCTCGACGCTCACCACCCAGCTGCGCGCGATCTCCGCGGTCTCCACCTCGGTCGCCAGTGGCGACCTGACCAGGCAGATTCAGGTCCAGGCGCGCGGCGAGGTGGCCGAGCTCAAGGACACGATCAACCAGATGATCGACGCGCTGCGGGAGACCACGGCGGCCAACTCCGAGCAGCGCTGGCTGGACTCGAACCTGGCCCGCATCGGCGGCCTGCTGCAGGGCCAGCGGGACCTGGGCGAGGTCTGTCAAATGATCATGAACGAGGTCGCACCGCTGGTCAACGCCCAGGCCGGCGCGTTCTTCCTGGCATCGGAGGACGGGGGTGCGCGGTGGCGGCGGCGCGGGGGATATGCGCTGTCCGACACCGCCCCCGAGGCGTTGCGGGCAGGCGAGGGCCTGGTCGGGCAGGCGGGTGAGACCAAGCAGGTCGTGGTCGTGCGCGACGTCCCGGCCGGCTACCTGCCCGTCCGCTCCGGGATCGGGTCGACCTCCCCGGCCTCGGTCGTCGTGCTGCCGGTGCTGTTCGAGGGCGAGTCGCTCGGCGTCATCGAGTTCGGCTCGGTGACCGCGTTCTCCGAGCTGCACCTGACGTTCCTGGAGCGGCTGGTCGCCACGATCGGCATCGCGGTCAAGACGATCCAGGTCAACCGCCGCACCGAGGAGCTGCTCCTGCAGTCGCAGCGGCTGGCCAGCGAGCTGCAGACGCAGTCGGCCGAGCTGCAGCGCACCAACGTCGAGATCGAGGCGGCCCGGCGCGGCGTCGAGGAGAAGGCCCAGCAGCTCGCGCTCGCCAGCCAGTACAAGTCGGAGTTCCTGGCCAACATGAGCCACGAGCTGCGCACGCCGCTGAACTCGCTGCTGCTGCTGGCTCGGCTGCTTGCCGACAACCCCAAGCGCAACCTGTCCGAGCAGCAGATCGAGTTCGCCAACACGATCCACAACGCCGGCACGGACCTGCTGTCGTTGATCGACGACATCCTCGACCTGTCCAAGATCGAGGCCGCCCGGCGCCGCGTCGAGGAGAACGCCCAGCAGCTCGCCCTTGCCAGCCAGTACAAGTCGGAGTTCCTGGCCAACATGAGCCACGAGCTGCGCA
>DASSUA010000385.1:0-4316 GCA_035707525.1 Pseudonocardiaceae bacterium | reverse complement strand
GCAGGCGTTCCCGTTCCTGGTGTTCGGGGTGCTGATCAGCGGGCTGATCGCGGCGTTCGTGCCACCGCAGGCGCTGCGCCGGCTGCTGCCGCGCAACCAGGCGGCCGCGGTGCCGGTCGCCGGGCTGGCCGGGGTGGCGCTGCCGGGCTGCGAGTGCGCGTCGGTGCCCGTGTCGCGCCGGCTCATGCAGCAGGGCGTGCCGCCCGCCGCGGCGATCGCGTTCCTGCTGGCGGCGCCGGCGGTCAACCCGGTCGTGCTCGTGTCGACCGCGGTCGCGTTTCCCGGCGAGCCGCGGATGGTGGTCGCGCGGTTCCTCGGCTCGCTCGCAACGGCGGTCGTCATGGGCTGGCTGTGGGTCAGGTTCGGCCGCCTGGTTGCGCGGCAGCAGCCGGCGCAGCGCCTGCGGTGGCACGAACGCCGCGATCAGCCCGCTGATCAGCACCCCGAACACCAGGAACGGGAACGCCTGCACCACCACGGCGACGAAGACCGTCGCGCCGGTCTGAACCGCCGGCCGGTCGAGCATCCGCACCAGCGGCGCGTTCAACAGCAGGGCAACGGCGAGCAGCAGGCAGAACACTTCGAGGGAGGTGATCCGGAAGCCCTGTTTCCCTGGCGGAACCGGCCGCGGCGGTAGCGCGGTCGACAGGTCGCTCACGAGCCCAGCAGCTCCGATCGCAGTTGGGAGGCGGTGGAAATCACCAGCATCAACAGCGTGCCCAAGGGTGTGGGTTCCAGGCCGGCCGCCGGAAAGGCGTATCTGAGAGTGACGTCATAACCGCGCTCGGTTCGCACCGCGCCGAGGGTACCGAACAGTCCCTCGCCCGCTCGCAGGGCGAGCCTGGCCGCCACATCGCCGCCACCACTACCACCACTACCACCACCACTACCACCACTGCCACTGCCACTGCCACTGCCGGCGGGTCCGGCCCCGCCGACGTCCGAACCCGCCTCCGGCGGCAGGTCCCAGGCCACGACGCAGGTCAGGCTGAGCACCACCAGGCCCTCGGCGAGCTGCACCGCCGAGACCGCCCCCGGCACGCCGGCATGCTGGAACGTGAGCGCGCCGTCGTCGTCGACCTGGACGTCGAGGAACTGCTCGAGCGCCCGCTTGGCCGAGGTGAGCAGTGCGGCGGTGTTGGTCGCCTCGTGGGACAGCGAAGCCTTGTGGCCGGCCGGCCGGCGGGACTTGGCCGGCTTTCGCGGGTTCGTCACCGGGTCACTCCTGGAAGGTCGAGCGCGCCGCCGAACCGGCGGTCCCGCTCGGCGTACGCCTGGCAGGCCCGCCAAAGGTGGCGGCGATCGAAGTCGGGGAACAGGGTGTCGACGAACAGCAGCTCGGCGTAGGCCGACTGCCACAGCAGGAAGTTGGACGTCCGCTGCTCGCCGGAGGTGCGGATGAACAGGTCCACGTCGGGCATGTCCGGCTCGTCGAGGTAACGGGCCAGCACGCGCTCGTCGACCTTCTCCGGGTCGAGCTCGCCGGCGGCGACCAGCCTGGCCACCTCGCGCGCCGCGTCCGCCACCTCGGCCCGGCCGCCGTAGTTGACGCACATGGTCAGCGTCATCACGTCGTTGCCCTCGGTCAGCCGCTCCGCGGTCTCCAGCTCCCGGACGACGCTGCGCCACAGCCTCGGCCGGCGGCCGGCCCACCGCACCCGCACGCCCCACTCGTGCATCTGGTCGCGCCGGCGGCGGATGACGTCGCGGTTGAAGCCCATCAGAAAGCGCACCTCCTCCGGGCTGCGCTTCCAGTTCTCGGTGGAGAACGCGTAGGCCGAGAGCCACCGCACGCCCAGCTCGATGCAGCCGGCGACGACGTCCAGCAGCTGCGCCTCGCCGCGCCGGTGGCCCTCGGTGCGCGGCAGCCCGCGCGCGTTGGCCCACCGCCCGTTGCCGTCCATCACCAGCGCGACGTGCCGTGGCACCAGCTCGGCCGGCAGCCGCGGCGGCCGGGCGCCGGACGGGTGCGGCATCGGCGGCTGAACGGACGGGTCACCCCGCCCCCGCAGTGGCGCTGTCCTGTCCGGCACGCCGCCAATCGTGCCCCACGGCCGCGAGCGGCCAAATCGGGCACGGCCGCGAGCGGCCAATCGGCACGGCCGCGAGCGGCCAATCGGGCACCGCCGCGAGCGGCCAACCGGCACCGCCGGTAGGCGGCCGGTCAGCGGCGTTCGACCAGTGGCAGCGATCGCAGCTGGCGCTCGAGGTGCCACTGCAGGTGCGCGGCGACCAGCCCGCTGGCCTCCCGGCGAACCAGCTGCGGGGTCGCCTCCGCGACCGCCCACTCGCCGTGCAGCAGCGCCCCGAGCAGGGCGAACGTGTCCACCGACGGGGTCGCGGAGCCGGCCGGGCGGCAACCGTTGCACACCGCTCCCCCGGCCGGCACGGAGAACGCCCGGTGCGGCCCCGGCGTCCCGCAGCGGGCGCACTCGTTGATCGCCGGTGCCCAGCCGGCATGCGACATCGACCGCAGCAGGAACGCGTCGAGCACCAGGTGCGGGTCGCGCCGCAGCTCGACCAGCGCCCGCAGCGCGCCGACCACCAGCAGGTACAGCCGAAGCGCCGGTTCACCCTCCTCCGACGCGAGCCGGTCGGCGGTCTCCAGCACCGCGCAGCCGACGGTGTATCGCGGGTAGTCCCCGACCAGGCGGGCGCCGAACGCGTCGACGGTCTGCACCTGCGTGATGATGTCGAGGCTGCGCCCCTGGTACAGCTGCAGGTCGACGTGGCCGAACGGTTCGACCCTGGCCCCGAAGCGGGACGTGGTGCGGCGCACGCCCTTGGCGACCGCGCGCACCTTCCCGTGCCGCTGGGTGAGCAGCGTGACGATGCGGTCCGCCTCGCCGAGCTTGTGCACCCGCAGCACGATCCCGGTGTCCCGGTACAGGCTCACCCGGCCATCGTCGCACGCCCCACCCACACCTCAGCGGTCATGAACCGGGTACGCACCGGCGGCCACGGCCGCCCGGGCGGGACGGAGGTGAGCGGGCAGCCGAAGGCAGCCGACATCCAGCCGCAGGGCGCCCAGGATCCGCCGGTACCGGTGCTCGGCGCGATCGGCACCGGCCGTATCGCCCTGCCGATCGGCGCTCATGCTAAGCCGGGCGAGCAGGCGGGCGGTCTCCACCGGTGCGGTCACCTGACCGGCGACTTCGAGGCCACGCAGGTAGACCCGGCCGGCCCGGGCGGGATCGCCCTGCCCGAGCGCGGTGTCGCCCAACCGGCGAAGGGCGAACAGCTGGCCGTTGCGGTCGCCGATGATGGTCAGCGCGTGCAGCGCCGCCTCCAGCTGCAGCCGAGCCGTGGGCCACTGCCGTTCGGCGATCGCGACGTCGGCCCGGAACAGGCGAAGGCGAGCGGCGCCGACCTCGTCACCGATCCGGCTCACGATGGCGTCGGCCTCGTCGAGGGCCGCCAGCGCCCGCGCACCGAAACCGAGCTCGGCGAGCACCTCGGCGTGATCGCCCAGGACGATCGCCCGGACCCGGCCGCTGATCGCCGCGCTGGCCACGACCTTGCGGAACTCGGCCAGTGCCGCCCGGCTCGCGCCCTGTTCGGCGAGTCCCGCGGCGAGGGCCCACCGGCACTCGGCCAGCAACCGTTCGACACCCGCCAGCCCGCCCGCCTCCGCGATGCACCGGCCCGCCAGCTCCACCGTCTCGGCGAGCCTTCCTCGCCGGAAGGCGACGTGGGAGAGCAGTTTCAGCGCTTCGATGCGGGCCGGCCGGTCACCGAGCTCGGTCGACAGACCGACGATGCGGGTCGCTACCGCTGACATCCGCTCGACGTCGTCGTGCTGGCCGTAGGTATAGAACAGCGTGCGCAGGTGCCCCAGCAGGCGATGGTCCGGCCCAAGCACCCGCTCGACGCAACCGATCACCGCGAGAACGGCCGCCTCGCGCTCCGCCAGGTAGTTACGGGCCTGCAGGAAGCCCTTGACCCCCTCGAGCAGGTCACCGGCCAGCTCCGGCTCGTCCAGCGAGACGGCCAACGCGATCGCGTCGAGCAGGTTGCCGCGTTCGGCCTCGAACCAGTCGAGCGCCCTGGCGGCGGACCGGGCCGGCCGACGCGGATCGGCCGAAGCAGGCGGCGCCGCCGCGTCCGGTCGCAGCGCCCGCGCGGCCTCGTGGGCGAGGTCTGACCAGCGACTGATCATCGTCAGCAGCGCCCCGCGGGCAACGGGCGCCGGCTCGTCGGCCCGTTCACGGGCGAACTCGTGCACCAGGTCGGGTAGCCGGTACCTGGCTTGACCGGCTTGGTCGTGGCCCCTGAACTCGATCATGTGGCAGCGGACCAGCCCGTCGAGCGCCTTG
>DASSUA010000384.1:0-2513 GCA_035707525.1 Pseudonocardiaceae bacterium | reverse complement strand
CGCTGCCGACCCTGCGCGCGCTGCGGGCGGCGGGGCTGCCGGTCGGCGTGGTCAGCAACATCGGCTTCGACGTGCGGGCGCTCGCCGCCGACTGGGGCCTGGCCGAGCTGGTCGACGCCTGGGCGCTGTCCTACGAGGTCGGGCGCACCAAGCCCGACGCCGCGATCTTCCGGTACGCGTGCGCGGCGCTGGGCGTACCCCCTGAGCGGGTCCTGATGGTGGGTGACAGCGCGGTCGACGCCGGAGCGGTGGCCGCCGGCTGTACGGTTCTCGTCCTGCCTCCCGGCGGGCCGGGCGAGGTGAACGGGCTGGCCGGCGCCCTCGCCCTCACGCGGTGTGACACAGATCACGACTGACGCGAAGTTCCCGCCCGCCAGAACGGTGTTCTATCGTTGGGTTAGCACTCGATAGGTGAGAGTGCTAACCCGGACGGACAGGACCACCAACGGAGGTGACACGAGATGCCCTTGATGCGATGGGACCCGTTCACCGCGCTGGCCCGCATCGACCAGGAGTTCGACGATGTGGTGCGGCGCACGTTCGGGACGTCGTCATACCAGTTCGTCCCGCCGGTGGAGATGGCCACCGACGGCGGCGACGTGGTGATCACACTTGAGGTGCCGGGCGTCGACATCGACGACATCGACATCGAGGTGGCCGAGGGCCGGCTGACGGTCAGCGGCGAGCGCCGGGACACCTGGGAGAACACCCGCGGCAAGGTGCTGGTCCGGGAGATGCGCTACGGCGCGTTCCGCCGCACCTTCCAGCTGCCCGACGGCATCGGCGGCGACCAGGTCGAGGCCGACGCGGACCGCGGCCTGCTCAGGATCCGCATCAAGAACGTGACCAAGCCGGTGGAGCAGCCGCGCAAGATCACGGTGCGGACAGGTAAGGACGAGCCGCAGCGCAGGACCATCGAGGCCCAGGCGGGCGAGCTCAAGCAGGGCTGAGCCACAAGCGCTGGTCAGTGCGCTCAGCGCGCGCTGAGCACCGTTAGCGCACCGGGTGCGCTGACGACCGTGACGGGGAGCGGGCCCACCCGCTCCCCGTCGGCGTACCCGGTGATCCCCTCGGCGTCGATCTCCACCTTGACCGCCCGGTGCTGGGTGACCAGCGGGTGGTGCACGTGCGAGCCGTCCCACACCTTCGGGGTGATCCGCACCAGCGCGGTCCGGGTGAACCGGCCGCCGACCAGGATGTCGAGGATGCCGTCGGTGGGGTCGGCGTCGGGACAGATCCGCATCCCGCCGCCGTAGCTGGGCGTGTTGCCCACCGCGATCAGCACCCCGTCCAGCTCGTGCAGCACCCCGTCCAGCCGCAGCCGGTAGCGTCGCGGGCGCAGCCGCAGCAGCTCCAGGAAGATGGCGAGCTCGTAGCGGCGCGGGCCGCGGGGCCAGCGCATCGCGTTGGCCCGTTCGTTGACGATGGCGTCGAAGCCGGCGGCGAAGACCGCGCCGAACCACCGGTGCGCGCCGGTGGTGTCGGTCAGCCGGCCGAGGTCAACCCGGCGCGTGGTGCCGTCCCGCAGTGCCCGCACGAGCGCGTCGACGGCCGGCACCGGCTGCTCCGGCAGGCCGATGTTGACCGCGAAGTCGTTACCGGTGCCGGTTGGCACGATGCCCAGCGGCACCGGCGTGCCGGCGACAGCCTGCAGCGCGAGATGGACCGTGCCGTCCCCGCCCAGCACGACCAGGGCGCCGGCACCACCGGCCACCGCCGCGGCACATGCCGCGCAGGCCTCGTCCCGGGTACGGGCGTCCAGCAGGCGCACCTCGCGCTGCTGGCCACGCAGCCGCTCCAGCAGGACCGGCAGCAGCTCCCGGTGCCGGCCGCGACCGGCCGTCGGGTTGGCGAGCACGGCCACCGGCCCGGTCGGCGTCGGCGCTACGGTCACGGCGATGACCGTACGGCATCAGGTCGTGTCGTCGTACCGCCGAGCGGCGATGCTCGAGTCCTCCGCGAGGCTCGACGAGCCCGTGCTGCCCGGGGCGTCGTAGCGGGCGGCGAGCGGTGCCGGCCCGGCCACCGGCTCGGGCGGCTCCACGGGCGCCGGCGGCTCGACCGGCTCGACGGCACCCACCTGCTCCGGCGCGTGGTCCAGCGGGGAGATCTCGTCATCGGACAGGCCGGAGTAGTCCGGCTGCCGGCGCGCGCGCCGCCGGTCGTTGACGAACGCCACGCCGACCGCGGCGAAGTAGAGCAGCGCCATCGCCAGCGCCAGGGCGGTCATGCCGAACGGGTCCGGGGTCGGGGTCACCACCGCGGCGAAGGCGAACATCAGGAACACGGCAGAGCGCCACCAGCCGAGCATGCGCCGGGCCCCGAGGATGCCGGCGAAGTTGAGCATGAGCAGCGCGAGCGGGAACTCGAAGGCCAGCCCGAACAGCAGCATGACCCCGGTGACGAAGTCGAAGTACCCGGTCAGGTCGACGTTGATCTCGTAGTCGGAGGCCATGCCCAGGAAGAACACCAGGCTCTTGGTGACCACGAAGAACGCGAGGAAGGCGCCGGCG
>DASSUA010000383.1:0-2240 GCA_035707525.1 Pseudonocardiaceae bacterium | reverse complement strand
GCCGCGATCGCCGCCCACCTCAGGGTCGTCGGCCTGCTCGCCACCGAGACCGGCATAACCACCGAATGCCGCCCCTCCGCCGGCCCCCCAGTCAAGATCAACATCGACCTCGACCGGCACCCCACCTGGCGCGATTTGATCTTCAGTGCCACCGCCATTTGCTCTGAGAGCCAGCCGGCATCGGCCACGACCAGCGCGGATGCGCATTCGGCCAGCTCAGGCGCGAACGCCACCTGGCTCTCAGAGCAAATGGAGTGCCGCCAGCCTGGCCTGCGGGTCGAGTACACCGCCTCTGACCTGCGGATTTATTATGATCTTGAACGATTCGACGCCGAGCACGCCGGGCGGATCGGCGGGTACCTGGCCGCCGCGCTCAAGGCGATCGCCGCCGACCCGGACGGTGACCCGGCCGCCGCCGAGCTGGTGCCGCCCGCCGAGCGCGCCGCGCTGATCCGGTCCGGCGCGGCGCGGGCGCTGCCCGACGCGCGGTTCCACGAGCTGTTCGCCGAGCGGGCCAGGGCGAACCCGGACGCGGTCGCGGTCGTGCACGGCGACCGGTCGTGGAGCTACGCCGAGCTCGACGCGGCCGCCAACCGGGTCGCCAACGCCCTGCTCGCGGACGGGCTGGTTGCCGAGGAGGTGGTCGCGCTCGCGGCCAACCGCGGCCGGCACTGGGTCGCGGCGATCATCGGGATCTTCCGGGCCGGCGGGGTGTACCTGCCGGTCGAGCCGGACTGGCCGCCGGCCAGGGTCGAGCTGCTGCTGCGCCAGTCCGGCTGCCATCGGCTGCTCGACGACGCCGCGCTCGCCGAGATCGCCGCCGGCAGCGCGGGCGACGCCGATCCGCGGGTGCCGGTCGCGGCCGGTCAGCTCGCCTACGTCTACTTCACGTCGGGCTCGACCGGGCTGCCCAAGGGCGCGCTGTGCGAGCACGCCGGCATGGTCAACCACCTGTACGCCAAGATCGACGACTTCGGCCTGGACGCCGGCGCCGTCGTGGTGCAGAACGCGCAGGCGTCGTTCGACATCTCGCTGTGGCAGGCGATCGCGCCGCTGCTGGTCGGGGGCCGGACGGTGATCGTGGACCGGGCGGACATCCTGGACATCCGGCGCTTCTGCGAGACGATCACCGGGGCGACCGTGCTGCAGCTCGTGCCGTCGTACCTCGACGTGCTGCTGCGGCACCTGGAGCGGCACCCTGTTGGACTCGGGACCGGTGGGCTCGGGACCGGTGGGCTCGGCACCGTGCACACCGTGTCGGTCACCGGGGAGGCGATCAGCAAGGCGCTGGTCAACCGGTTCTTCGCGCAGTGCCCGGGGCTGCGGCTGATCAACGCCTACGGCGCGACCGAGGCCTCCGACGACACCACGCACGAGGTCATGACCGGGCCGCCGGCCGAGGAGCTGGTGCCGGTCGGGCGGCCGATCCACAACGTGACGGTGTACGTGATCGGCCCCCGCGGCGAGCTGGTGCCGCCCGGCGCGCCCGGCGAGATCGCGTTCTCCGGCATCTGCGTCGGCCGCGGTTACCTCAACGACCCGCAGCGCACCGCGCAGGTGTTCCTCGACGACCCGTTCCGGCCCGGCGAGCGCCTGTACCGCACCGGTGACTTCGGGCGCTGGCTGCCCACCGGCCATCTGGAGTTCCACGGCCGCCGCGACGAGCAGGTCAAGGTCCACGGCGTGCGGATCGAGCTCGGTGAGGTCGAGAGCCGGGTCCTGGAGCACCCCGGGGTCCGGGCGGCGGCGGTCGTGGTCGCGCCGCTGCCGGGGGCCGGCAAGAGCCTCGTCGCGTGCTACACCGGCGACGTCGAGCCGGGCGAGCTCGCCGCGCACCTCGCGACGGTGCTGCCGGCGAGCGCGGTTCCAGCCCGGCTGCAGCCGGTCGGCTCGCTGCCGCTGACCGCCAACGGCAAGGTCGACAAGCGCGCCCTGGTGGCCCTCGCGACACCGCAGGAGGCCGCGGCCGGCACGGTTCGGGCGCCGGCGAGCGCGACCGAGCGGCGCATCGCGGCCGCCTGGGCGCAGGCGCTGAACCGGCCGCTGGATTCGATCGGCGCCGGCGACAACTTCTTCGACCTCGGGGGCGGCTCGCTGTCGGCGCTGCGGGTGGTCGCCGCGCTGGACGGCCTGGTCTCGCTCGACGAGCTGGTTCGCAACCCGGCGCTGTCCGCCCTGGCCGCCGCCAGCGACGGCGCTGGCGCCGGCGCTGGCGGCTCGGCGGGCGCGGTGCTGCGCCG
>DASSUA010000382.1:0-5156 GCA_035707525.1 Pseudonocardiaceae bacterium | reverse complement strand
CGACCGTGTTGTTGTAGGCGACGTTGCCCGGCACCAGCTGGTCGAGGTACCAGAGCCGTTGCTGGGCGAACGAGAGCGGCAACGGCCGGTCCCGGCCGACCGGCACGATCGTGCCCGCGGGGCCGGCGGCCCGCGGCGCCGGCGGCATCGGGCGGGTTGCCGCGGGCAGCAGTTCGAGCAGGCCGTCCGCCCGCCATCGCGCCCGCTGCCCGGCCGGCTCACCACCGCGCGGCGCCGAGCCGCGCAATTCGGCACTGTCGAGCTCCCCCACGACGCCGACGCCGAGCGGCCGCCCGAGGGCGTCGACGACGCGCGCGCCGGCCGGCGCGGCCACCGTGGTGATCCGTTCCCGCTGCGCCGCGCCGGCGGCCGCCGCGGCGCGCGCCCGCTCCCGGTCGGCCAGCTCGGCGAGCCGTTCGATGCTGCGCAGGGTGGGCCCGGCCGGCACGCCGTAGTCGACCAGCGCGGCGATCTCGTCGACGCCCAGCTCGCGGACCCTGTCGACCATGGCCACGCAGTCCTGCGGCGTGCCGAACAGGCCGCCGTCGTGCAGGTAGCGCTCGATGCCGTGCTCGACCAGCGAGCGCACGTCGTCCTCGGACAGGTCTTCCAGCCGCAGGTCGAGCCCCTGGCCGACCAGAAAGCCCCTGGCGATGCCCACCGAGCTGCGGAAATAGCGCAGCAGCGGCTCGCGTACCGCCGCGAGGGCGTGCCCGGTGTCCTCGGCCAGGAACGCGTGCAGCATGAGCGTGACGTGCGGCGCGCCCCGGTGCCCGGCGTCCCGCCAGGCCCGGTGGTAGCCGGCGATGTTGGCCGCCAGCTCGTCCAGCGACTGCGCCATGAGGTTCGTCAGCACGAACCCGCCCAGCTCGCCGGCCAGCCGGAAGGTGTCCGGGCTGCTCGCCGCGGTGATCCAGAACGGCAGCTCGGGCTGCACCGGTCTCGGTCGGATGGCGATTTCGACCTCGGCGCCGACACCGTTTCGGCGCCGGACGGTCTCGCCGCGCCACAGCCGCCGAACGACGTCGATGCCGTCGCGCATGAGCTCGCGGCGCTGCGCGAACCGGTCGGGAGCGAGCACGAAGTCGTCCGGGTGCCAGCCGGACGCGAACGACACCCCGGCCCGGCCACCGGACAGGTTGTCGATCACCGCCCAGTCCTCGGCGACCCGGACCGGGTCATGCAGCGGCAGCACCACGCTGCCCGCCCGGATCCCGATCCGCCGGCTGGCCGTGGCGAGCGCGGCGCTCGTCGCCGTCGGGCTCGGGTACAGGCCGCCGAACGAGTGGAAGTGCCGCTCCGGGGTCCACACCGCGGCCAGGCCGAGCTCGTCGGCCAGCCGCACCCCGTCGAGCAGCAGCTCGTACTTGGTGCCGGCGGCCGTGCCCTCGTCGTCCTCGTCGTCGGCGAAGTACGACAGGCTGAACTGCACCGGTCCCGGGCCGCGCCGCTCCGGCGGCACCGGCGCCACCGCGGTGGCAAGTTCCGGCGGGGTGACCGTGGCCTGCGGGACGGCCGGTGCCGGGTCGAGCACCAGCTCGCTGATCCTGGCCTCCGGCCGAGCCGCCGCGTCGGCGACGAGGTTGACGAACTGGCCGGTGATGCGGCGCGCCGACGCGGGGTCGAACAGCTCCTGCGCGTACTCCAGGTTGCCGGTGAGCCCGTCGGGCGACTCGGCGAGCATGAGCGACAGCGTCGCCAGGGTCGCGCCGAACATCGCCGGCATGTCGGGCACCTCCCAGCGGCGCCACACCATGCCGGGCAGCCGCTGCTGCGGCGGGATGCCCGAGTGCACCACGAACATCGCGTCGAAGATCCGGGAGCGGCCCGCGTCGAGCGCCGGCTGGGTCTGCGCGACCAGCTCCTCGTACGGCAGGTCCGGGTGCGCGTAGGCGTCGAGCAGCGCCTGCTGGGCGCGCCCGACGAGCTCGGCGTAACTCGGGTCGCCGGCGACGCTGACCCGAAGCGGCAGCGCGTGCGCGACGTAGCCGATCAGCGGTTCCAGCTCGGCGTGGTCGCGGTTGCCGATCGGCGTGCAGACCACGATGTCGTCGGCGCCGGCGATGCGGCTCAGCAGCGCGGCGTAGGCGGCGAGCAGCGTGCTGAACGTGGTCGCCCCGAGGCGCCGGCCGAGGTCGACGACCCGCGCCGACAGCTGCGCCGGCAGCCCGAGCGGGACCTGGCGGCTGCGGACGCCGTGCTCGCTGGCCCGCGGCCGGTCGGTCGGCAGCGCGAGCCGCGGCGGCAGCTGCGCCAGCCGCCGCAACCAGTGCTGGCGCTGCCGCCGCAGCGCACCGCCGCGCAGCAGGTCACGCTGCCAGGCGGCGAAGTCCGGGTACTGCACGGCCAGCGGCGGCAGCGGGAACGGCCGGCCCTGCACCGCGGCGGCGTACCCGGCCGCGATCTCGCGGGCGAGGTTGACCAGCGAGATCGTGTCGCACACGACGTGGTGCACCGTGACGAGCAGGACGTGCCGGTCCCCGGCGAGCCGCAGCAGCCGCAACCGCAGCGGCGCGACCGCCAGGTCGAACGGGCGCTGCGCCTCCTGCCTGGTCAGCTGTTCGGCGGCCTCGGTTCCCGGCACGTCGGTGACGTCGAGCGTGACCGGCCGGCCGGCGTCGATCCGCTGCGTCCAGCCGTCCTGGTCACGGTGGAACGTCGCGCGCAGCGATTCGTGGCGGGCGACGACCTGCGTGACGGCGGCGGCCAGGGCGCCGTCGTCGAGCCGCCCGGTCAGCTCGATCGCCATCGGCATGACGAGCGCCGGGTTGCCCGGGTCGGCCTCGTCCAGGGCCAGCGTGCGGGCCTGGACGACCGACAGCGGGGCCTGCGCGCCCCGCCTGCGCCTGATGGGCGGCAGCACGTCCGGGGCCGCTGCGGCGCCGCCGCCCGGTTCGGCGGCCGGCCGTTCGCCCGCCGGTTCCGGTGCCGCCGAGCGTCCATCGAGCGCGGTACGCAGGTGCTCGGCGGTGCCGGCGACCGTGGGCGCCTCGAACAGCGCGCTCAGCGGGAGCCGCACCGAGAACGCCGAGCGCAGCCTGGTGATCAGCTGGGCGGCCACCAGGGAGTTGCCGCCCAGCTCCAGGAAGTCGTCGTGGATGCCGAAATCGCTCGTGCCCAGGCGCTCTGCCCAGACCTCGAACACGCGGCGTTCCAGCTCGTCACGCGGCCCGTCCGCACGGCCACCTTCGCCCGCAGCCGGCACCCCAACAGTCTCGGCAGTCTCGGTGATCTCGCCGGCCCGCCCGGCCCCGGCGAGCGCCGCCGGTGCCCTCGGCAACGCAGCGGCCGGTGCCAGGCGGCAGTCCCTGCCCTCGAACGGGTAGGTCGGCAGCTCGACCCGGCGCCGCCGCTCGCCCGCGTAGAACGCGTCCCAGTCGACCCGGACGCCCCGGCGCCACAGCGCGCCGAGCGCCGACAGCAGCACCCGGTGGTCCGAGCCGCCGCCGGTGCGCCGCCGCAGCGACGGCACCACCGTGGCCCGGCCGCGCAGCTGGGCCCGGGCGAGCCCGGTGAGCGCCTGATCGGGACCGGCCTCGACGAGCACGAGCGGTCCGCCCGGCCCGGCGACGGTCTCCAGCGCCTCGCGGAACCGGACGGGTTCGCGCAGCTGGCGCGCCCAGTAGTCCGGGCCAGGCTCGCCCCACCAGTCCCCGGTCAGGCTCGACACCAGCGGCAGCTCCGGCGCCCCGAGCGCCCGGCCGTCGAAGGCGGTGGCCAGTTCGGCGCGTACCGGATCGACGGCGGCCGAGTGGAACGCCCTGCGCACCGGCAGCGGCACCGTCGAGTGCCCGTCGCCGGCCAGCCGCCCGCGCAGCGCCGCGACCGCCTCGACCGGCCCGGACACCACGCACCGCTGGTCGCCGTTGACCGCCGCGATCGAAAGCCCGGGCGTCAGGTACGGCTCGACCTCTCGCTCGTCGAGCCCGACCGCCACCATCGCGCCCTCCGGCACCGCCGCCATCAGCCGGCCGCGCAGCACCGCCAGCTCGGCCGCACCGGCCAGCGTCAGCACGCCCGCCACGGCCGCCGCGGCATATTCGCCGAAGCTGTGCCCGATCAGCGCCGCCGGCCGCACTCCCCACCGCAACCACAGCCGGGCCAGCGCGAACTCCACCGCGAAAAGCCCCGCGTGGGCGAGCTCGACGTCCTCGACCGGCCCGTCGCCCGCCAGCAGGCACGGCCGCAGCGGCCGCCCGAGCCACCGCTCCAGCCCGGCAACGCACCCGTCCAGTTCGGCCCGAAACGCCCCCTCGGCCCGGTACAGCTCGCCAGCCATCCCATGACGCGCCGCCCCCTGTCCCGGAAACAGCAACACGACCCGCGGCTCCCCCGCCACCGCAGGCTCGTCAGCCCCCCGGTCCCGCAGCCCGGCCACCAACTCCCGAACGTCCGCCGCCACAACCGTCCGCCGGAACCGCAGCTCCGCCCGCCCCACCGCCCGGGTAAACGCCAAATCCCCCAAACCCCCCGGCGTGTCCTCCATTTCCGTGCGCGTGTCGTCCGTTTCAGTACGCGAGTTACACGTTTCAGTACGCGAGTTACACGTTCCGGGACGCGTGTCACCATCCGGACCGGAACGCGGGACAGCCCCGGCTTCCCCGCGGGAAAGCCAGGCCGCCAGCTCCGATGCCATCGCGCGCAGTGCTGTCGGCGTGTGCGCGGCGAGCGTGACGAGCTGGTGTGGGCGATCGGAGGGCGCCGCCGGCTGCCGGCCCGGCGCCTCGGCCAGCACCGCGTGCACATTGGTGCCGCCGATCCCGAACGAGCTGACGCCGGCCAGCCGCCGGCCGGTCCACGGGCGCAGCCGGGTGTTGACCACGAACGGGCTGGCCGCGAAGTCGATTGCCGGGTTGGGGCGCTGCAGGTGCAGGCTCGGCGGGATCTCGCGGTGCCGGAGCATGAGCGCAACCTTGATCAGCCCGGCGATGCCGGCGGCGGTGTCGAGGTGGCCGATGTTGGTCTTGACCGAGCCGATCGGGCAGTCCGCCACCCGAGCGGTCGAGCGGCGGAAAGCCTTGGTCAGCGCGGCGATCTCGATCGGGTCGCCGAGCGGTGTACCGGTGCCGTGCGCCTCGACGTAACCGATGTCGTCACCGCCGGCGCCGGCGAAGGCGAGCGCCTCGGCGACGACCTCGGCCTGCGCCTCGACGCTC
>DASSUA010000381.1:0-3963 GCA_035707525.1 Pseudonocardiaceae bacterium | reverse complement strand
GTCCAGGGTGGCCGGCTCCAGGGTGTCCAGACTGCCTCCCGAGAACCCGCCCGCGACGGTGACCAGCGCACCCGGTATGCCGAGCCGGTCGACCGAGGACCACGCCTTGGCGACGGCGTCGGCATCGGCCAGGTCGACCGGCACCGGGTGCACGGACTGGTCCTGTGCCAAGGCGTCGAGGCCGTCACCGGGCAGGTCCAGGGCGGCGATGCGGCAGTTGCGGGCGCGGAACTCGGTGACGACGGCCCGGCCGAGGGCACCGGCCGCACCGCTGACGACGATCAGCTCGCTCATGGTCTCCATTGAAACGCCTGCTCGCCGGTTTGTCGGGTAGCTAACAGTACGGGCACGTCGAGGGGCCGCGCTGTGGCAGCATCCAAGGACGCCCCTGCCGCGCCAGCCCCTCGGGAGGCAAGGTGAGCCTGCACGTTCCTCAGCACGCTACGTGGCCCAGCATCGTTGACCGGGTCTGCCGGGTCGCTCCAGCCGCGTTCGACGGTGACCGGCTGCGCAACCTGCACGAGGGCCGATGGCAGGACAGCGGCGAGCCGAGCCCGATCACCAGCGCGGTCGACCAGAGCGTGATCGGCCGGCTGCCGAAGCTGGACAGCCAGGCCGCCGTCGACGCGGTGGTGTACGCCGCCGACCAGCACCGCGCCTGGGCCAAGGTGCCGCTCGCGGAGCGCAAGGCCGCGGTCCGCGCGGCCGTCGAGGCAATGGCCGCGGTGCGCGACGACCTGGCGCTGCTGCTCGCCTGGGAGATCGGCAAGCCGTGGAAGCTCGCGTGCGCGGACGTCGACCGGGCGCTCGACGGCGTGCGCTGGTACCTGGACGCGGTCGACGACATGCTGGCCACCGACGCCCACGGCCGGCCGTTCGAACGCAAGGCGCTGCCCGGCCCGGTCAGCAACATCGCCAGCTGGAACTACCCGATGAGCGTGCTGGTGCACGCCGAGCTGGTGCAGCTGCTCGCCGGCAACGCCGTGATCGCCAAGACGCCCACCCAGGGCGGGGCCGTGTGCCTCACGCTGGCGCACGCGATCATGCACGAGGCCGGGTTGCCGGTCACGCTGCTGTCCGGGGACGGCTCCAAGCTCTCCGAGGCGCTCGTGCGCTCGCCGGAGATCGGTGCGCTGGCGTTCGTCGGCGGCCGCGACAACGGCGGCAAGGTCGCCACCCAGCTCGTGGACACCGGCAAGCGGCACATGCTGGAGCAGGAGGGCCTCAACACCTGGGGCATCTGGGACTTCTCCGACTGGGAGGGCCTGGCCACCCACCTTCGCAAGGGCTACGAGTACGCCAAGCAGCGCTGCACCGCCTACCCGCGGTTCGTGGTGCAGCGCGACCTGGTCGACAAGTTCCTCGCGACCTACCTGCCGGTGGTCTCGTCGGTACGGTTCGGCCACCCGCTCGCGGTCGCCGACGGCGAGCAGGACCTGCCGCAGCTGGACTTCGGCCCGCTGATCTCGGCGGCGAAGGCCGACGAGCTGCGCGCCAAGGTCGACGAGGCGTTGCACCACGGCGCCGTGCCGCTGTACCGGGGCTCGCTGGACCACGGCCGGTTCATCGACGGCCAGGACACCGGCGGGTTCGTCGCGCCGGCCACGCTGCTGGCGCCGCCCGGCGCGAGCCGGCTCATGCACGAGGAGCCGTTCGGGCCGGTCGACACGGTCGTCGTGGTCGACACCCAGGCGGAGCTGCTGGCCCAGATGAACGCCTCCAACGGCGCCCTGGTCGCCACGATCGCGTGCGACGACGCCGAGCTGGCCGGCCGGCTCGCCGAGCACGTGCAGGCGTTCAAGGTCGGCATCAACAAGCCCCGCTCGCGCGGCGACCGCGAGGAGCCCTTCGGCGGCCGCGGCGGCTCGTGGAAGGGCGCGTTCGTCGGCGGGGTGCACCTCGTGCACGCGGTCACCCAGGGTCCGGACGACGAGCTGCTGTACGGCAACTTCCCGGATTACAGCCGCTTCCCCTCCGTTTGAGGCGCCGCACCTGCCAGAATCCGCCCTCATGGGCGCGACGGCTGAGATAGCGGAGCGGCCCGTCGACGGGGACGTTCCGGCGCGGGCCGTCTCGTTCGGCGCGCCGACACTGGTGGCCGTCGCGCTCGGGGTCGGTGAGCTGTTCTGGTTCGTCACGCAGCTGCTGACCGGCTACTTCTGGCAGGACGACTTCGTCTTCCTGTACCTGGGTGCGACCAAGGCGCCCGGCGCCGAGCTGCTGCTGCACGACCACAACGGTCACCTCCAGCCCGGCGTGTTCTTCATCAGCTGGGTCCTGGCCAGGGTCGCGCCGCTGAACTACCCGGCCGCGATCGCCGTCACGGCGGCCCTGCACGGGCTGGCACTGCTGCTGTGTTGGCGGCTGCTGGTGCGGCTGTTCGGGGAGCGTTGGGCGATCCTGATCCCGTTCGTGGTGGTCGCCTTCTCGCCCCTGACGTTCGCGATGAGCATGTGGTGGGCGTACGCGCTGCAGCTGCTTCCGGTGCAGCTTGCGCTGTTCGGGGCGCTCAACGCCCACGCCGCCTACCTTGCTCGACCGACCCGCTGGCGGGCCGCCCAGACGCTGCTGTTCGTCGCGCTGGGGTTGGCGTTCTGGGAGAAGGCCGCCCTCATCCCCGCTGTGCTGCTCGGGCTGACGATGACGCTGGCCGAGGGCGGCATCGGGCGGCGGGTGTCGACGTCGATTCGCCGGTACTGGCGGTTGTGGCTGGGTCATCTCGCGCTGCTGGCCGGGTACCTGGTGGTGCACCTGCTGGCGACCGACCAGGAGGACGCCCCGCGGCCCGGCCCGGCCGACCTGGTCGACCTGGTCGGCTACATGATCGGCGACCGGCTGCTGCCGGCGTTGTTCGGCGGCCCGTGGAACGACTCCTGGGTCGGGTTCGAGGGGCTCGGGCCGCCGCCGGTTTACGTCCTCGTGATCAGTTGGGTGCTGTCGGCCGGGGTCGTGCTCGCCGGGCTGTGGCTGGGCCGGCTGCGGGCCGGGTTCGCGTTCGCCACGCTGCTCGGGTACCTGGCGGCGTCGGTGCTGCTGATCGGTCTGAGCCGGCTGGGTCCGTTTGGCTCGTTGATCGGCAACGACCCGAGGTACATCGCCGACGCGCTACCGGTCGCGGTGGTGTTCGCGACGGTCGCCGTGCTGCGGCCCCGGCGGCAGGGCGACGCCCCGGCACCGGTGCTCGCGGCCGGCTCCAGCCCGGCGCTGGCGACTCTCGGCATCGTGCTCGTGCTCGTGGTCGGCGCGGTGGCCAGCATCTCCGGTGCGGTGCCCGAGCTGGGCCACGAGCAGGCCCGGACGTACGTGACCAAGTTGCAGCAGGAATACGCGGCGCAGCCGAAGCTGATGCTCTATGACACGCCCGTGCCGCCGGACGTGCTGGTGGCGCTGTTCGGTGACCACGCCTACGTGTCGCGGGTCCTGCGACCGCTCGGCATCCAGGTCGACCAGCCCACCGCAGACCTGCGCATGCTCGACAACGAGGGCAAGCCCTGGCCGGTCGGCCTGGTGGAGGTGATCGGCACCGAGCCCGGTCCGGTTCCCGGTTGCGGCCACCGCATCGGCGGCCAGACCACCTCGCTGCGGCTGACCGAGACGGTCACCGGCCGGCGTCGGGTGATCAGGTTCGGCTACTTCGCGGGGGAGTGGGCAAGCGCCAAGGTCGCGGTGCCCGGCCGGCAGTTCGAGTTCGACTTCCAGCCGGGCGTGCATTACGTCTTCATGGTTGCCGACGGTCCGTTCGACGAGCTGCTCGTCTCCGCGGAGCACCCGGTGTGCCTGACCGACGTACTGGTGGGATCGCCGCTGCCGGACCTGAACCGGTAGTCAGGAGGCCAGCGCCGCGGCCAGCAGGGCGCCCAGCTCCCAGCAGTCCTCCAGCGCCGCCTTGTCGGGCCGGCCGATGACCTGCGCCGGGGGCCGGACCTCCCGCCAGCGCAGGCCGCCGGCGATCGCGTGCACCCC